>JBOFLW010000107.1:0-29058 GCA_051658065.1 Cetobacterium sp. | reverse complement strand
TAGCAGGACAATATGCAATAGGAGTTCCAAAGTTACTAGATGCATTAGATCCATTCTTAGAAGATGGAATAAAATATTATCCAGATGATATGTATACAGATATGCCAACATACAGAATAATAACAGAAGTTGTAAGAGAGAAAATATTAGAAAGAACAAGAGATGAAATACCTCACTCTGTAGCAATTGAAATTATTAATGTAACTAGAAGAAATAACGGAAAAGATAAATTTGACATAAATATTTATGTTGAAAGAGATTCTCAAAAAGGAATCATAATTGGAAAACAAGGTAGTATGTTAAAAGAGATTGGTATTGAAGCAAGAAAAGATATTGAAAGTCTTATTGGAGTTCAAATCTATTTAGAGCTTTGGGTAAAAGTGAAAGATGACTGGAGAAAGAAAAAGCCATTCTTAAAAGAGTTAGGATACGTAGAAGAAAGATAAAAAGTAAAAGTAGCTATTATGGCTACTTTTTTCTTTTCAGAATTTATAGTTTTGTGTTGATATAGTAGTTATGGTATAATAGAAAACAGATAAAAAATTGTTATTATATGGAGGAAAAAAAGCAATGCATTTATTGTTAACAGAAGGAATGGGTTGGATAGAAGTTGTAACTGGAAGTATGTTCTCAGGTAAAAGTGAAGAGCTTATAAGAAGAATGAGAAGATCAAAGTATGCTAATCAAAAGATAGTAGTTTTTAAGCATTCAAGTGATACTAGATATGATGATACAAAGGTAGCTTCACATAGTCATGCTTTTATAGAAGCAGTACCAGCTTCAACTGTAGAAGATATGAGAAAAATAATAGAAACAGAATATAAAGATGTTAGAGTGGTTGGTATTGATGAAGTACAATTTTTTGGAGAAGAGGTTGCAGATTTTTGTGAAGAGCTAGCTAACAATGGAAAAAGAGTTGTAGTAGCTGGATTAGATCAAGATTTTAGAGGTGAGCCATTTAAGCCAATGGATAGATTAATGGCTAGAGCAGAGTATGTTGATAAATTTAATGCTATTTGTGCTTGTTGTGGAAATCCAGCATCTAGAACTCAAAGACTTGTAGACGGAGAACCTGCTTATTCAGACGATCCAATAGTTATGGTTGGTGCAAGTGAGAGTTATGAAGCTAGATGCAGAAGATGTCATATAGTAAAAAAGAGAGAGTTATAATGAACTTTAGAGGTGTAGAAAAAACTGATAAATGGGGATACATTTTTACAGTTTTTTATAACGGTGAAAAATTTCATTCTTTTGATGAAATGGCTGAAAAAAAAACTGTAAAAGGTGAATTCAGAAAGGTAATGAATGAATTAGGATTTACTTGGGCAAAAGGAATTCAACAAGGTGGAAGAACAGACGCTAAAGTTTCAGCTGAAAGAAATATGCTATATGTAAGTAGTAATTTTGATGGAAATTTAGAAGAGGTTGTATTTAAATTTAATGAAAAGATGAAAGAATCTATTTTTATAAGAAAGGTTCAAAAAACTTTTCCTAATCTATCTTTTCCAGAATATATAGAAAAAAGAGAGTATCTTTATAGATATCCTAAAAAAAGAATAAAAAGATCAATTGAAGAGATTCAAAAGACATTATTAGAAATTAGTGGAACTTATGATGTAAGTAGATTTACAGATAAAAAAGGTATAGAGTTAAAAGAACATGAAAGAAGTGTAGTCGTAACTTTTGAAAAAAATATATTAAAATTTATTGGAAATTCATTTATGCCAAAACAAGTAAGAAATATGTCAGGTTATATATTAACAGGAGAGATAGAAACTTTTCCAGGAAAGTTTTTAACTTTAGAAAATGTTTATCTAAAGCCTGAATTATCAAACAACATAATTATTCCTTCAGATGATTTTAAGATAGAAGGTGTAGAGAAAATAGAAAAAACATTTGATAAAAAAATATCTATTTTTTATGTAAAAAAAGAAAAAAAAGGTGAAGTAATTGGAAAAAATGCTTCAAATATAAAAAATTTAAGAAAAGAGTTTGGAAATATAATCATAAGGGAGATTTAAATGCTTTCTAGATTAAAACAAGGATATAGATGCTTATTTCAAAAATTTGATAAAAAAAATGAATTAGAAATTAGAGAGATATTAACAGTTGAAGAATTTCAGATATTTAATGTAATGAGTGACTATGATAAATTACATTCATATTTAATTTATAAAGAAGTAAAAAAAAATGATATTTTAAAAAGCAATAGAAAATATTTAAAATTATCATTACTTCATGATTCTGGAAAAGGAAATGTTACTTTTTTGAGAAGAATAAAAAAAGTTTTAATAGGTGATGAAATTTTAGAAAAACATCCTCAAAATGCATTTGAAAAATTAAAAAATATAGATATAGAATTAGCAAAACTATGTAGAGATCATCATAAGAGTAATGTTGATAAAAAAATGAAAATTTTTCAACAGATAGATGATGAATAAAAGGAGAATTATGAAAGTAGATATAAGTAAATATTTAATGTCAGTAGAAAAACCAGGTCAATATTTAGGAAATGAGATAAATAGTGTTCATAAAGATTTAAATTCAATAAAAGCAAGAATGTGTTTATTTTTCCCAGACATCTATGAAGTAGGAATGTCAAACTTAGGAATAAGATTACTATATACTATTATGAATAAAGTTGATAACTTCTATTTGGAGAGAGGATTTGCTCCAATGGAAGATTTAGAAAACTTAATGAGAGAAAATAATATTCCAATGTTTTCTTTAGAAACTAAAACAGATTTAAAAGATTTTGATGCAATAGGGTTTTCACTTTCTTACGAAATGTGTTATCCAAATGTTCTAAATGCTTTAAGCTTATCAGGAATACCTTTGCATTCAGATGAAAGAGGAGAAGAATTTCCACTTATAATGGCTGGTGGAACATGTATGATGAATCCAGCTCCAATGGAAAGATTTATAGATTTCTTTGTTATTGGTGATGGAGAAGAAACTATGACTAAGTTAGCTCAAACATTAGTTAAGTTATCGGGAAAAACAAAATCTGAAAAATTAGATGCTATAAAAGATTTTGAAGGTGTATATATTCCAAAGTTACATAAAGGTGTTAAAAGAATAAAAAGAGCAATAGTACAAGATATGGATAATACAGTATCTTATTCAGATCAACTAGTACCTTACATTCAAGTTGTTCATGATAGAGCTTCAGTAGAGATTCAAAGAGGATGTACTAGAGGATGTAGATTCTGTCAAGCAGGATATGTTTATAGACCAGTTAGAGAAAGAAGTTTAGAGAAAAATATAGAGCTTATAGATGATATGTTATTCAACACAGGATATTCTGAAATTTCATTATCATCATTAAGTAGTAGTGATTATACTGCAATAACTCCTTTAATAGATGGTTTACAAAAAAAATATGAAAATAAAAACTTAGCTATCTCATTACCATCTTTAAGAATGAATACACACTCTGTAGATGTAGCAGTAAATATAAGTGGTGGAAAAAGACCTGGATTTACGTTTGCTCCAGAAGCTGGAAGTCAAAAAATGAGAGACGTTATAAATAAAGGTGTAACAGAGCAAGAAATTTTAGAAACAGCAGAAGCAGCTGTAAAAGCTGGATGGGACAATTTAAAGTTTTACTTCATGATAGGATTACCTTTTGAAACAGATGAAGATGTAATGGCAATTTACGAACTTGTAAAAACAGTTACATATAGATGTAGAACAATAAGAAGAAGAGTAAATATAACTGCAAGTATTTCAAACTTTGTACCAAAACCACATACACCTTACCAATGGCAAGAACAGATGGGTGTAGAAGAAGCTCAGAGAAAACAAGCTATGCTAAGAGATGCTTTCAAAGGAATGAAAGGTGCAACATTAAGAATGCACGCTCCTAAAAAATCATATTTAGAAGGATTCTTATCAAGAGGAGATGAAAGAACAGGAGTACTAATAGAAAAAGCTTTTGAAATAGGTGCCAAATTAGATGATTATAAAGACAATTTCTCAATTTGGAAAGAAGCTATGGAAGAGTTAAATATAACAGATAAAGATTATTTAGGAGAAAGAGATTTAAATGCTCCGCTAGCTTGGGATATAGTTGATGTTGGTGTAAGTAAAGAGTTCTTCTTGAGAGAGTTAGAAAATAGTGAAAAGCAAGCTTTAACTGTAGATTGTAGAGAGCTTTGTTCTGGATGTGGAATGAAAAAATATATAAAAGAGTGTGGATCTTTAACATTGGATAAGAAATAGGAGTAACATGTTAAAAATAGGAAATGATTGGGATGAAATATTAAAATTAGAGACTCAAAAAGAATATTTTGTTAAAATGAAAGAGATATTAAAAAAAGAGTATTCAGAAAAAGTAGTTTATCCACCGAAAGATGAAATTTTATCAACTTTCAAATTGACATCTTATTCAGATATCAAAGTGGTTATATTAGGTCAAGACCCTTATCATGGTTATGGTCAAGCTCATGGATTATCTTTTTCTGTAAAAGAAGGTATAAAAATCCCTCCATCTCTTAGAAATATTTATAAAGAGATTATAGCTGAAGGAGAGGGAGAAGTTTTTAATAGTGGATATTTAGAATCTTGGGCAAAACAGGGGATATTTTTATTAAATGCAACATTAACAGTGAGAGAGGGCGAGCCAAATTCTCATAGTAAGATTGGTTGGACAATTTTTACAGATGAAGTTATAAAAAAAATTAATGAAAAAAAAGAACCTGTTATATTTGTTCTTTGGGGAAATAATGCAAAAGATAAAAAGAAATATATAACAAATCCTAAACATATAATTTTAGAAGGTGTTCATCCAAGCCCACTATCAGCTAGTAGAGGATTTTTTGGTTGCAATCACTTTAAAGAGATAAATAAAAATCTAAATGCTATTTATAAAATAAAAATTAATTGGAATATCAAATAAATCTATTGACAAAGAGAGTGTAAAAAAGTTAAAATTTATTTGAATAAATCTTAATATGGAGGTTTTATGAAAAAACTATTATTTTTATTAACGGTGTTAGGAACAGTAGCATATTCAGCAGAGCATAGAGATGGTACTTATAGAGGAGTTTATGTATCAACTCAAGAAACTCAAGTAGAAATACAATTTGATTTAAAAAATGATACAATAGAGAAAACAAGATACAGAACTCTTTATTACAAAGGTGAAGATTTCTTAAAAAACAAAGCTTTAGAAAAAAGTAAAGCTCAGTATGAAGCATTATTAACAGCAATAACTGGTAAAAATGTAAATGATGCAGTAGAGATGCTTTACACACCAGCAGATATCGAACAAGCTGGAGCAACAGTTAGAGCAACAAAAGTAAGATCAGCAATAAAACATGGATTAAGCACTGGTGTATATACTCCTGCTAAATAAATAACAAAAAACAGAGGAGAAATCCTCTGTTTTCTTTTAATCGAGATTTAAAAATGCTATAATGAGATAAATAAAAATGATAGTGAGGTGTAAAATATGAATAAAATATTTCAAAATATAGATTTTAAAACTCTAAAATTATCAAGCAAAGATATATATTCTGGTGACATAGAATATGATTCGAGAAAAATTAAACAAGGAGATATCTTTGTTGCATTAAAAGGTAGCATAGTTGATGGTCATAAGTATATAAATACAGCTCTAGAAAAAGGAGCTTCTGCAATAATAGTTTCAGAAAATGTTGAAACTATAGGAGATGCTTCATATTTTTTAGTTCAAAATTTAAGAGAAAAATTGGGAAAAATTGCTTCTAATTTTTATAATCATCCTGAAAAAAAACTTAAAATAATTGGGGTTACAGGAACAAATGGAAAAACAACAACAACATACTTGATTGAACAAATTTTAGGTGAGAAAAAAGTCGCTAGAATAGGAACTGTAGAATATAAAATAGGAGATGAAATAATAGAAGCTCCAAATACAACTCCAGAATCTTTAGATATAATTAAAATGAGTAAAAAAGCTGTAGATAAAGGATTGGACTATTTAGTAATGGAAGTTAGTTCTCACGGACTAACAAGTGGAAGAGTTGATATGCTAGATTTTGATATAGCTGTATTTACAAATTTAACTCCAGAACATCTAGATTATCATAAAGATATGGAAGATTACTTTAGAGCTAAAAAAATATTATTCCAAAAATTAAAAAATAAATCAAATGGAATAATAAATATAGATGATAGTTATGGAAAAAGAATTTTTGAAGAATTTTCTGGAAAATCATATTCTTTAGAAGTTTCTGCAGATTTAGATTTAGAAGATATAAAAAAATTAAAACCTGCATTATTAGGAAAATTTAATATGTACAATGTTTTAGGAGCAATAGGAGTTGCAAGACTTTTAAATATAGATGAAAATTTAATAAAAGAGAGAGTTCAAAAAATTAAAAGTGCTCCAGGTAGATTTGAAACTGTTTGTGCAGGGCAAAATTTTAAAGTGATAGTAGATTATGCTCATACTGGAGATGCATTAGAGAATATTCTCCAGGGAGTAGTTGAATTAGGAGAATCAGGAAAAATAATTACAGTCTTTGGTTGTGGTGGAGATAGAGATAAAATAAAAAGACCAATAATGGCTAAAATTGCTGAAAAATATAGTGATATTGTTATAGTAACATCAGATAATCCAAGAACAGAAAATCCAGATGATATTATAAATGATATTATAAAAGGTTTTGAAAATAAAAACTATATAGTAGAAATAGATAGAAAAGAAGCTATAAAAAAAGCAGTTTTAAAAGCAGAAAAAAATGATATAATACTAATAGCTGGAAAAGGGCATGAAACTTATCAGATACTAGGAACAACAAAGATTCATTTTGATGATAGAGAGATTGCAATTGAAGCAATAAAAGACTTAAAAGAGGTGAAGTAGTTGAAAGTAGTACAAGATGTAAAAAAAGTTAAAATAGGGAATAAATTTGAAATCGGTGGAGATAATAGATTTACATTAATAGCTGGACCTTGTGTAATTGAATCAGAAGAATTAGTTATGGAAGTAGCAGAAAAAGTAAAAGATATATGTGATAGATTAGAGATAAATTTTGTATTTAAAGCTTCATTTGATAAAGCTAACAGATCTTCTATACATTCGTATAGAGGTCCAGGAATAGAAAAAGGATTGGAAATATTAAAAAAAGTAAAAGAAAAATTTAATATACCTGTAGTAACAGATGTTCATGAAGCATGGCACTGTAAAGAGGTAGCTAAAGTTGTAGATATAATTCAAATACCAGCTTTTTTATGTAGACAAACAGATTTGCTAATAGCAGCAGCAGAAACTGGATTACCAGTAAATATAAAAAAAGGTCAATTTTTAGCTCCTTGGGATATGAAAAATGTTGTTGTAAAAATGGAAGAGATGAATAATGAAAATATAATGCTTTGTGAGAGAGGCTCAACTTTCGGATACAACAATATGGTTGTAGATATGAGAGGATTTGCAGAGATGAGAAAGTTTGGATACCCAGTTGTATTTGATGTGACTCATGCAGTTCAAAAACCTGGTGGATTAGGTACAGCAACATCTGGAGATAGAGAGTTTGTATTCCCATTAATGAGAGCAGGACTTGCAATAGGAGTAGATGCAGTATTTGCTGAAGTTCACCCTGATCCAAATAATGCAAAATCAGATGGACCAAATATGTTATTTTTATCAGACTTAGAAGAGATATTAAAAGTAGCAGTTAAAATAGATGATTTAGTAAAAGGTAGATAATATGGATATCAAAAAAATAGCTCAAAATTTATTTGATAAAGAGATTTGTGAACTAGAAAAAGTAAAAGCTAAAATTTCAGATTCTTTAGAGATAGTTGTTAATTTAATCCTTCAATCGAAAGGAAAAGTAGTAATAACAGGAATAGGAAAATCAGGAATTATAGGTAAAAAAATAGCAGCAACATTAGCTTCAACAGGGACTTTAGCTGTTTTTATGAATTCAGCTGAAGGATTACATGGTGACTTGGGAATGATAAATAAAAATGATATAGTTATAGCCATATCAAATAGTGGAAATAGTGATGAAGTTATTTCAATTATTCCATCAATAAAAAAAATAGGTGCAACTTTGATTGCAATGACAGCTAATCAAAATTCAAGATTAGGAAAAGAAGCTTTTGCTATTTTGGATATAGGAGTAGAAAAAGAGGGATGTCCTTTAAATCTAGCTCCAATGTCATCAACGACTAGTACTTTGGTTATGGGAGATGCATTAGCAACAGTACTAATAACAGCTAGAAACTTTAAACCAGAAAATTTTGCTGTATATCATCCAGGTGGAAGTTTAGGTAGAAGATTACTAATGAAAGTTAAAGATGTTATGCATAAAGATTTACCATTAGTCGAATTAAAGAGTGATATGGATACAGTTATTATGACTATGACAAAAAAAAGGCTTGGAGTTGTTTGTGTTGTTGATAAAGATGAACTTTTAGGAATTATAACTGAAGGGGATATTAGAAGAGCATTAAAACTAAAAGATAGATTTTTTGATATGAAAGCTGAAGATATAATGACTAAAAACTATACATATGCAACACAGGATATTATGGCTTTAGATGCTTTAGAGTTAATGGAGAATAGAGAAAATCAAATTTCTGTATTACCAGTACTAAAAGATAAAGAAGCTATAGGTGTTATAAGAATACATGACTTATTAAATGTAATTGGAAAATAGTTGACAAAAAAAGTAAAGTTTCATATAATAAATTTGTAATATAAATAAAAAAACGGAGGCATAAAATGGTAACTAAAGATATGAACATTTTAGAAGCAGTACAAAAATATCCAGTAATTTCAATGGTATTTAGAAAACATGGATTAGGATGTGTTGGATGTATGGTAGCAGCAGGAGAAACTTTAGGAGAGGGAATTTCAGCTCATGGATTAGATGCAGATGCACTAGTTGAAGAGATGAACGCACTAATAAAAGAATCAGAAGCTAAATAATAAATGGAAAAAGGACTCTAATTATAAGAGTCCTTTTTTAATTCCTTGATAACCCTTAGAAAATTTGATATAATATATTTCAGAAAAAATTTATATATGAGGGAAAAGGGTATGAAATCTAAATTAGAAAAAATGGAAGAATCACTATTTTTTACATTGACTTGTGATGAAGTAGGAACTTATGTTTCTTTAGTAGACAACAATGGTGATATGGTCTATGATACTACAGGTTTTGAAATAAGTGATGAAAATGATTTAAAAATTATTGAATTGATCAAAGAGATAAAAGAAGATAGCTTTTTCTCTGGATGGGATAATGAAAGAAATGAACTATATATTGATGAAAATATAGAAATTTTAGATTATCTTAAAAATAGTAATAAAGTTTTAAACGGGGAAATGAAACCAATCAAGTGGGTCTTAAGTGGAAATAAGATAGTATTAAAAATTAATTTTGTTGAAGATAATTATGAGCTTTGTGAAGGAAAACTTCTTTTAAATGGGGATAAAAAGTTTGTAATAATTTCTGATAACTATATTTTAAGTGAAGATTCAATCTATTGGATAGATATTCCAAAAGATACTATTCATATATTAAAAGAGATGGAATCTAAATTTACTAGAACAGAGTTAGAAAAATATTTAACTTTAGCATATTCTTTTGGAAGTGGAATTGAAATAGAGTTTTTAGATTATGAACTTGATATAAACGGGAATATGAAACCTGCTCAAGAGTTAATAATAGAGAAAATATCTCAAGATAATAGTTTGTATTTAAAAATAGGAGCATCAATATCAACAATAGATTATGAATTTATAAAAGCACATTCATTAGAAAATGCTCTATTAATAAAAGATGATCTTAAAAAAATTGAAATAACAAAAGTTGTACCAGCATATTTAGATGAAACAGTAGAAGAGATTGTAAAAATAATTGTAAAACATCAAAAAAATCTTAAAATAAAATCAAGTTTTTATTTAGATGAAAATTTTATAATATTACAAGAAAAATTAGCGAGAGAGTTTGTAACTCAAGAACTTTTACAATTGGCTGGAAAATATAAGGTTGTAGGTACAGATAACTTAAAGAAATATAGTGTGAAAGCTGTAAAACCAAAGGTTGTAGGTAATTTTAAACATGGAATTGATTTTTTAGAGGGAGATGTTCATTTAGAGATAGAAGGGGAAAAATTCTCAATAGTAGATGTATTGAATAGTTTTAAAAAAGACTCTTATATTGTATTAAGTGATGGAACAAATGCTCTTATAAATAGAAAATACATGGAGAAACTGGAGAGGGTATTTAAAGATAATGGAAAATCAAATGTTAAAATATCATTCTTTGATTTACCTATTATAGATGATTTGATAGAGGATAAGGTATTAGCAAACGAGATAAAGAAAACCAAAAGTTTCTATAGAGGTATTAATCAAATAGAAAATTATGGAGCTGAATTACCTGATATAAATGCTACATTAAGAGAATATCAAGAATATGGATATAAATGGTTAAGATATTTAATAGATAATAAATTAGGTGGATGTTTAGCAGATGATATGGGGCTTGGAAAAACACTTCAAGCAATAACATTAATAACAAGTTTACACAGTGTTCAAAATAGAAAAACTTTAATAATAATGCCAAAAAGTTTAATTTATAACTGGGAAAGTGAAATTAAGAAGTTTAGTCCAACACTAAAGTGTGGAATTTATTATGGAAACTTTAGAGATAAAACTATATTCAATAGTGCAGAGGTAATAATAACAACTTATGGAACTATAAGAAATGATATAGAGTATTTAAAAGAGATGAAATTTGATTTAATAGTTTTAGATGAATCACAAAATATAAAAAATGTAAATGCTCAAACAACTAAAGCAGTAATGCTTTTAGATTCGAAATATAGATTAGCTTTGAGTGGAACTCCAATTGAAAATAATTTAGGAGAGTTATATTCTTTATTCAGATTCTTAAATCCTTCAATGTTTGGAACTTTAGAAGAGTTTAATTATCATTATGCAAATCCAATTCAAAAAGAAAATGATAAAGAAGCGATAGAGGAATTAAAGAAAAAAATATATCCATTTATACTTAGAAGAGTAAAAAAGGAAGTTTTAAAAGATTTACCAGATAAAATAGAAAAAACACTATTTATTGGAATGAATCCAGAACAAAAAAGGCTATATGAAGAAAGAAGAGCTTATTACTATGGAATGATAAATAGTCAAATAAAAACTCAAGGTTTAGGGAAAACACAGTTTTATATATTACAAGCATTAAACGAGCTAAGACAGTTGACAAGTTGCCCCGAAATGAAAAATCCAAATATACTTTCAAGTAAAAGAGAAGTTCTTATAAATAACGTTCAGGATGCAGTAGAGAATGGACACAAGGTACTTATTTTTACAAATTATATAAAAAGTATTGAAAGTATTACAGGGGATTTAAAAAAGAGAGGCATAAAATATTTAGAGATGACAGGAGCGACAAAAGATAGACAAGGATTAGTAAATCTATTCCAAAAAGATAATAAATATAAAGTTTTTGTAATGACATTGAAAACAGGTGGAGTTGGACTTAATTTGACAGCAGCAGATACAATATTTATATATGATCCTTGGTGGAATAAAACAGTAGAAAATCAAGCAGTCGATAGAGCATACAGACTAGGACAAGATAGAACAGTGTTCTCTTATAAATTAATACTAAAAGATACGATAGAAGAAAAAATATTAAAATTACAAGAGAGCAAAAGTCAGTTATTAGATAATTTAATTTCTGATGAAGGTGCAACTTTAAAAACTTTAACAGAAAAAGATATAGAGTTTATTCTTGGTGAATAGGAGATGGTATGGCAATAAGTAAAGATAGATTTAGAAAAGCATTAAATGAAAGCTATTCAAGAGAAGTTCTTTTTAAAATTTTTAAAAAATATTTCTTAGATTGGATTGCAGAAGGATATATAGGAAGTAATTTAGGGTTATTTGAAATATCTTTAATATCTGAAACAACAAATAAGCAAACTTTTTTAGAGTTAATGGAGCAGATGTATTCTAAAGAGGAAATATTCAAAGGTATTTTTTCATGCTTACCAAAAGAGGTACAAGATGTTTTTGAAACTATCGCTTGGAAAGGTAAGTTTAAAATAAAAAATAGGGATATTTATTTTAAAGATGAAGAAGATTATCATATAAAATCAGAATTGAAAGATGAATTTTTATTTTTCATTAAAACAGGTGATTCTAAAAAAGGTGAGTATTTAAATTTAAATAACGATATTGTTAGAGTTATGAGAAAATTTATGACAAAACCCAAAGAGTATTTTATCTATAAAAATAATAGTTGTGAATGTGAATTTAAAGAAAATAATGAAGAAAAGATACAAGAGAATCTTAGAAAATATTATTCTTTCTTTAAAGATGGAAAAATGCAACTTTCTAGTAGTGGAAAGTTATTAAAAGAATCAAAAAATAATATGAAAAAATATTGTAATATTCATGAATATTATGAAGGAATAAAAGATTTAGAGTTTTTAAAAACAGAAACTATGGGATTATTTTTATTTCTATTTAAAGAGGAATATTTAAATGATGATTTTATTAGATCAAGCAATTTAAAAGCTATAGTAAATGGTTTTTTAGATGGAAGTATTATAAAAAGTGAAGATAATACATATATTAGTTTATACTTGAATTATTTAAAAGGGATTAAAAACGTAGGAAAATCAAATGATGAGATAAAAAGAGGTCTTCAAACTATAAAAATGATATTATCAGAGTTTCCAGATGATGGATTTGTATCAATAGATAATGTTATAAAAAGTATACTTTATAGAGATGAATTTATAGAAATTATTGATTTAGAATCAGCTTTTGCAACATTATACATAAATGAAGCAAACTACGAAAGAACTAAAATTGTTGGGTATGACAAATATTTAGCATATGTTGTAGAGCCATTTATAAAATCAATATTTTTCATACTAGCATCACTAGGTGTGCTTGAAATTTGTTATGAAAAACCATCATCAACAAATTCATTATATCTAAAAAATGGATATTTAAGTAAATACGATGGTATCAGATATGTTAAATTCACAGAACTGGGTAGATATGTATTTGATAGAGTTAATACTTATGACTTTAAAGTTTTAGAAGATGAAGGTAAAGTTATTTTAGATGAAGATAGATTAATTGTAACGGTTATTGGAGAAAGTCCATTAAGAATGATGACTTTAGAGAAATTAGGGAGTAAAATAGCTCCTAATAAATTTAAAATATCAGAAGAAAGCTTAACAAAAGGTTTAGATACACTAAACGAAGTTCAAGGTAAAATTCAAGAGTTTAAAGAGAAAATTACAAATGATTTACCAATAAATTGGAATAGGTTTTTCGGAGATGTTATGGAAAAAACAGAGTTGATAACACATGTACCTGAATACAAGGTTTTAAGATTAAAAAATGATAAAGAACTTTTATCTGCAATTACAAAAGATAAAAGATTTAAAAGTTTAATTTTAAAAGGTGAAGATTTACATATAATGGTAAAAAAAGAAAATTTAGATAAAGTTACACTATTGTTTAAAGAATATGGTTACTTTATAAATCTATAAAAATGTGTATAAATGGGTATAGCAAAAATGCTATACCCATTTTTTTAAAATTTATATAAAGAGTTCTAGAAAAATGGTAGAATTAAAGTATTAAATTTTAAGGAGGATAATTTTATGAAAAATGATTATTTTTTTGAAATGGAAAAAATCTATGAGAGCATAAAAGAAAGAATAGAAAATAGAGTTATAGATTTTAAAAATGTTTGGTCTGGAGGTAATAATAAAGATATATTTTGTGAATTAGCTTTTTGCATATTAACACCCCAATCTAAAGCAAGAAGTGCTTCAAAAGCAATAACTGGACTTGTGGAGAGTAATATTCTTTTTACAGGAACAGAAGAAGAAATACTACCTTATTTAAATGTAGTTAGATTCAATAAAACAAAAGCTAAAAATTTATATCTTTTAAGACAACAAATGATAGATGAAAATGGAAAGTTTATAACAAAAGATTTTTTTTCAAAGTTTGATTCTGTATTTGAAATGAGAGAATGGATAGTTAAAAACATAAGAGGAATGTCATATAAAGAAGCTAGTCATTTTTTAAGAAATATAGGCTTTGGAGATGATTTAGCAATACTTGATAGGCATATTTTAAAAAATTTAGTAAGATTAGAAGTAATTAATGAAATTCCTAAAACAGTTACTCCAAAATTATACAAAGATATTGAAAATAAATTGAGAGAATATTGTAAAGAGGTAGAAATTCCAATGGTAAATATGGACTTAATACTTTGGTATTTAGAAGCTAAAGATATATTTAAATAATCCCATTAATAAAGAGTTATTGATAAAACTTGTAATATTATGGTATAATTTTTAACATGTTAAAATAGTAATTTGTTAAAAATTTGGAGGAAAAAAGTGAAAAATGCAGCAATTGTAACTTATGGTTGTCAAATGAATGTTAATGAAAGTGCGAAAATAAAAAAAATATTACAAAATATGGGATATAATATAACTGAAGATACTTCTGAAGCAGATGCAGTTTTTTTAAACACTTGTACAGTAAGAGAAGGAGCAGCAACTCAAATTTATGGTAAATTAGGTGAATTAAAAGTAGTAAGAGAAAAACGAGGAACGATTATTGGAGTAACAGGATGTTTTGCTCAAGAGCAAGGAGAAGAGTTAGCTAAAAAATTCCCAATTATAGATATAGTTATGGGAAATCAAAATATTGGAAAAATTCCAACTGCTATAGAAAAAATAGAATCAGGAGATTTTAAACATATTATTTTTACTGGAGAAGAGGATGAGTTACCACCAAGATTAGATGCTGAGTTTGATTCAAAAAAAACAGCCTCTATCCCAATAACTTATGGATGCAATAACTTCTGTACTTACTGTATAGTTCCATACGTTAGAGGTAGAGAAAGATCTGTTCCTATGGAGCAAATATTAGATGAAATTAAAGAATTTGTAAATAAAGGATATAAAGAGATTATGTTACTAGGACAAAATGTAAACTCATATGGAAATGATTTTAAAACTGGAGAAAATTTTGCAATTTTATTAGACAATATTTGTAAAATAGAAGGCGAGTTTTTAGTAAGATTTGTTTCACCACACCCAAAAGATTTTGGAGATGATGTAATAGAAGTTATTGCTAAAAATGAAAAAATAGCAAGATCATTACATCTTCCTTTACAAGCTGGATCAACAAAAATTTTAGAATCAATGAATAGAAAATATACAAAAGAACAATATTTAAAATTAGCAGAAAAATTAAAAACAAAAATACCAGGTGTTGCTTTAACCACTGATATTATTGTAGGATTCCCAAATGAAGCAGAAGAGGATTTTTTAGAAACTTTAGATGTTGTTGATAAAGTTAAATTTGATATAGCATTTATGTTTATGTATTCTCCAAGAGAAGGAACAGCAGCAGCAACTATGGATGGACAATTAAACCAAGAGGTAAAAAAAGAGAGACTAAAAAGATTAATAGATTTACAAAACCAAAAATCAAAAGAAACAAGCACTATTTATGAAGGATTAACTGTAAGAGTTTTAGTTGATGGTCCAAGTAAAAAAAATGATAAAGTTTTAAGTGGAAGAACATCAACAAATAAAGTAGTTATTTTTTCAGGAGATAAAGAGCTAGAAGGTACATTTGTGAATGTAAAAGTAAATGAGTGTAGAACATGGTCTCTATATGGAGAGATTGTAAATTAATAACCTTGGAGGTATTATGGAGAAGTTAGAAAAATTTTTACTAAAAGATTTGCAAGAGATTGCAAGGCAAATGGAAATAGAAAATTCAAATAAATTAAAAAAAGCTGAATTGATAGATTTGATAACAGAATCAATAAATGGAAAAGAAGGAATCTATTTAGCTTGGGGTAGCCTTGAAGTAATGGCAGATGGTTATGGATTTTTAAGAAATACAAATGTTGAAAAAGATGTATATGTATCAGCTTCACAAATAAGAAAATTTAAATTAAGAACAGAAGATTTTGTTGTAGGTGAAGTGAGAGAAGCGGTTCAAGGTGAAAATAATTATGGACTCAGAAAAGTTTTATTAATTAATAATGGGAGTCTACAAGATGCAGCTTCAAGAATACCTTTTGATGAATTAATACCAGCTTATCCAACAGAGTTATTAAAACTAGAAACAGATTCTAAAAATATCTCAGGAAGAATAATTGATTTAATAGCTCCAATAGGTAAAGGGCAAAGAGGATTGATTGTAGCTCCTCCAAAAGCAGGAAAAACAGTATTAATAAGTAATATAGCAAATTCAATTATACAAAATAATAAAGGTATAGAGGTATGGATATTATTAATTGATGAAAGACCAGAAGAGGTTACAGATATTAAAGAAACAGTAAAAGGTGCTCAAGTTTATGCTTCAACTTTTGATGATGATCCAAAAAATCATATAAAAGTTACAGAATTACTTTTAGAAAAAGCAAAAAGAAAAATTGAAAATGGAGAAGATGTTGTAATTTTAATGGACTCTTTAACTAGATTAGCTAGAGCTTACAATATTGTAATTCCTTCAAGTGGAAAATTAATTTCTGGTGGAATAGATCCAACAGCATTGTATTATCCAAAGAGATTTTTTGGTTCAGCTAGAAATATAAGAAATGGTGGAAGTTTAACAATTTTAGCAACAGCTCTTGTGGATACTGGAAGTAAAATGGACGATGTTATTTATGAGGAGTTTAAAGGTACTGGAAACCTTGATATTCATCTTGATAGAAATATAGCTGAACTTAGAATATATCCATCAATTGATATTCAAAAATCTGGAACAAGAAAAGAAGAGTTATTAATTGATAAAAAAAGATTAGAGGCAATATGGCAGATAAGAAGATATTTGACTTCTCTTGATAAAGCATCAGCAACTAGAAAGTTGATAGATACTATTTCTTCTACAGAGAGTAATGATAAACTTATAGAGATGTATGCTAAGTCTTTTGTAAGGGGGTAAGAAGTGAAAGAAGTTTTCAAAGTTTTTTCGATTATAATAGCAGCATTTATACTAATGTTAGTAATAGTCTTTAAACCTTATAAATCAGAAGTAGTAGATTTAAAAAAGTTTACAGAGTATTATTCAAATGATACAACTGTTGAAGATGGTGGTGGATTTGAATTAGTAGATACTAATTTTTTTACAATAGAAAAAGAATATAAAATTCAGAATAATCAAGAAGTAGAAAAAATAGCTTTAGAAGCAGTAGATTTAAAAAAAACATATGAAATTCCCAAATTAGAAAGCTATATTGTTTCTAATGGAGATACTTTAGGAGTTATAGCATCTAAAAACGGAATGTCTTTAGATATTTTAAAAGCTAATAATCCAGGAATTTCAGCAAGTCTAAAAGTTGGTCAAAAAATAAATGTAGTTAAAGGTAATGGAGTTTTTTATACTGTGAAAAAAGGTGATTCACTTTTTAAAGTAGCCTTAAATTATAAAGTTGATGTTGAAGATTTAAGAAAATATAATAATTTAATTAATGACAATCTTAAAGTTGGTCAAGAATTATTTATATCTAATCCAAGTCAAGATAGTTTAAAAAGGCTAACAACAAAAGGAAGAGTTAAAAAAACAGTAAATACAATTACTCAAAAGAATTTTGTTATGCCAGTTAAATGGGCAGGAGTAACAAGTCCTTTTGGAAAAAGATTTCACCCTGTTTTAAAAAGATATATCCAACATGCAGGAATTGATATGAGAGCTAGATATGTACCGCTCGTAGCGTCTAGAGAGGGAACAATTGTATTTGCAGGATATATGACAGGATATGGAAAAATTATTAAAATAAATCATGGAAGTGGATATGAAACAAGATCTGCTCATTTAGAAAAAATGTATGTGAAGACAGGAGATAAAGTAAAAGCTGGACAGGTTATAGGTAAAACAGGTATGTCAGGTAGAGTTACAGGACCACATCTTCATTTTGAAATAAGAAAAAATGGAAAAGCTAATAATCCTATGAATTATTTAGTGAGGTAGCCCTAGATAAAATTCTAGGGCTTTTTTTTAAAATTTATAAGAGGTGAAAAAATGAGAGAATCAAAAATTATAAAAATTGGAAATTTATCTATAGGAGGGGGAAAAGATATAATAATTCAGTCTATGACAAATACCCCAACAGATGATGTAGAAAAAACAGTTGCACAAATTAAAAGGCTTCAAGATGAAGGGTGTCAATTGGTTAGAGTTACTATTAATACAGAGTTAGCAGCCCAAAAAATAAAAGAGATAAAAAATCAAATTCAGATACCATTAGTTGCAGATATACATTTTGACTATAAACTTGCAATATTAGCAATTGAAAATGGAATTGATAAGTTAAGAATCAATCCTGGAAATATAGGTAGTGATGAAAAAGTTGAAATGGTTGTAAAAAAAGCAAAAGAAAAAAATATACCAATAAGAATAGGTGTGAACTCAGGTTCTTTGGAAAAAAGTATTTTAGAAAAATATGGAAAACCAACATCTGATGCAATGGTAGAAAGTGCATTATATCATATGAACCTTTTAGAAAAATTTAATTTTAGAGATATAGTAATATCTTTAAAATCAAGTAATGTTAAAATGATGGTTGAAGCTTATAGAAAATTATCAAAAATGTGTGATTATCCACTACATTTAGGTGTAACAGAAGCAGGAACAGCTTTTCAAGGAACTGTAAAATCAGCTATAGGAATTGGTTCTTTACTAGTTGATGGTATAGGAGATACAATAAGAGTATCTTTAACAGAAGACCCTGTTGAAGAGATAAAAGTTGCAAAAGAGATTTTAAAAGTATTAGGATTAATAGAATCAGGGGTTGAAATAGTATCTTGCCCTACTTGTGGAAGAACAGAGATTGATTTAATAGGACTAGCACACGAAGTTGAAAAAGAATTCCAAAAGATGAATAAAAAAATAAAAATAGCAGTAATGGGATGTGTTGTAAATGGTCCTGGAGAAGCAAAAGAAGCAGATTATGGAGTAGCAGGTGGAAAAGGTGTAGGAGTTTTATTTAAAAAAGGTAAAGTAGTAAAAAAAGTTGATGAAAAAGAGATTTTAGAAGAGTTAAAAAAAATGATAAATGAAGATTTTAATTAAAACTTTTAGCATAAAAAAAGAGTCTAAACTTAAAAGGCTAATATAATGAGGTATTTAAATGGATTTTGATCAGATATATAATGAGTATTTTGATAGGATATACTATAAAATATTATCAACAGTAAAAAATGCCGAAGATGCCGAAGATGTAGCACAAGAAGTTTTCATTAGTGTTTACAAAAATCTTAAAGGATTTAGAGAGGAAAGTAATATATATACTTGGATTTATAGAATAGCTATAAATAAAACATATGATTTTTTTAGAAAGAAAAAACTTAACCTCGAATTAAATGATGAGATTTTAAGTGTTGAAAGTAATGAAGATTTTAATGTTCCAATCTTATTAGAAGAAAAATTAAAACAGCTACCTTTTGGAGAGAGAGAGATAGTGGTTTTAAAAGATATCTATGGCTATAAACTTAGGGAGATTGCAGATATGAAAGAGATGAATATATCAACGGTAAAAACAACATATTATAAAGCAATTAAAGATATGGGAGGTGTAATTTAAGTGGTATCTCCAAAAGATAGAGTTAGAGCTAATATTTATAAAACTTTACTAGAAGAAGAAAAAAAGAAAACAAAAAGAATTTCTGTTTTTTCTCTATCTATTTTTGTTGTAGGAGTGTTTACAGGAACCTCATATGACTTGATTAAAAAAAATATTTCTGGTTCAGAAACTTTAGTAGCGTTAGAATCAAAAAGTTCACCTAAAAAAATATTAGATAAGAGAGAATCTGGTTTCACAATAGATGATTTATTTGAAGCAAATCAGATAAAGATAGACAAGAGAGATTTTAATACTGAAAATCTTTTTGTAACAGATCTACAAATTTAGTGGAGGATTTTATGAAAAAATTAGTGATGGGATTACTAGTATTTATTTTTAGTGTCTCAGCTTATGCAACATCGGGAATAGGAATAGTTAGAGATGATGATTTCAAAGCTGTAGGGGTTAGTCAAAGTAATATAGAGAATGTAAAATTAATAATTGAGCGAGCTAGTATTCAATATAAATTGAAAACACTAGATAAAAAAGCTTTAGAAATTCAAATTAATAAATATATATTAGAAGGAACCGAAAAAAATCTTGATAAATTAAATGAGCTTGTAGAAAAAGTGGGCTTATTAGATGCTGAAATAATAAAAGATAGATTGAAATATCAAATAGAAGTTCAAAAATATATATCAACAGAACAGTATCTGAAAGCTAGAGAGCTCTCACTGAAAAGAATGTCACAATAATACCATAAATAAAATCTTCTTCTTTAATAATATTAAGAAGGAGATTTTTTATTTTATTTTTAAATTAAGTATGGTATAATTTATAAGTTAAAGTATAGATATAAAAAAGGAGTGAAGACAATGTTTACTAAATTAGAAGAAGTTATAGTAAGATTCGACGAATTATCAGAAGCTTTAGGTTCTCCAGAAGTTTTAAGCAGTCCTAAGAAAATGATGGAATGTAATAAAGCTTTAAATGAAATAACACCTATCGTTGAAAAGTATAAAGAATATAAAAGATACCAAGAAGATTTAGATTTTATAAAAGATAATATCAGAGGAGAAAAAGACCCTGATATGAAAGAGATGATGCAAGAGGAATTAAAAGAGATTGAAGAGATAATTCCAAACATTGAGCAAGAGATGAAAGTATTATTACTTCCAAAAGACCCTAATGATGACAGAAACGTTATTATAGAGATTAGAGGAGGAGCTGGAGGAGATGAAGCAGCTTTATTTGCTGGAAACTTATTCAGAATGTATACTAGATATGCAGAAAGAAAAAAATGGAAAATAGAAATTATTGAAACACAAGAAATTGGTGTTGGTGGAATAAAAGAGGCAGTATTCTCTATAAATGGACAAGGAGCATATTCTAGATTAAAATTTGAATCTGGAGTTCATAGAGTTCAAAGAGTTCCTGAAACTGAATCATCTGGAAGAATTCATACATCTACAGCAACAGTAGCAGTTTTACCAGAAGTTGACGAAGTTCAAGGTGTTAAAATAAATACATCTGATTTAAAAATTGATACTTTTAGAGCATCAGGTGCGGGAGGTCAGCACGTTAACATGACTGACTCAGCAGTTAGAATAACTCACTTACCTTCAGGAGTTATCGTTCAATGTCAAGATGAGAGATCACAATTAAAAAATAGAGAAAAAGCTATGAAGCATTTAGCTTCGAAGCTTTATGAGATGGAATTAGAAAAGCAAAGATCAGCAGTTGAAAGTGAAAGAAGACTTCAAGTTGGATCAGGAGATAGATCTGAAAAAATAAGAACTTATAACTATCCACAAGGAAGAATAACAGATCACAGAATCAAATTCACAGCTCACCAACTAGAAGCATTCTTAGATGGGGATATAGACAATATGATAGATGCTCTAACAACATTTGCACAGGCAGAGATGCTTTCAAGTTCAGCGGAGTAATCTATGAAATTGCTAGATATATTAAAATTTTCTGAGGAGTATTTGAAAAAATACTCCTTTTCAAAACCCAGATTAGAGAGTGAAAAAATTATTTCACATGTTTTAAAACTTGAAAGAATAACACTTTATGCATCTTTTGATACAATCCTTACTTTAGAACAGAAACAAAAAATTAAAGATTATCTTAAAATTATGGCTAGAAATAGATGTAGTTTTGATGATTTACCTAAAGATGAAAAAAATATTGTAGAAGAAAAAGATTATTCAGTTCAAAACAGAGAGTTATTGCAAAAAAGTATAGAGTACTTACTTAAAAATGATGTTGCTGATAGTAAATTAGATGCAGAATATATTTTTGCACATGTTTTAAAAGTAAAAAGAACAATTCTTTCGTTAAACTTAAAAAGAGAGATAACTTCTGTACAAAAAGAAGAGATTAAAAATCTTTTACACAAAAGAGCAAAAGATAAAAAGCCATTACAGTATCTTTTAGGTGAATGGGAGTTTTATGGATTACCTTTTAAAGTGGATGAAAGAGTTCTTATACCAAGAGCTGATACTGAAATTTTAGTAGAGCAGTGTAAATTTATTTTATCAGAGATTGAAAATCCGAAAGTTTTAGATATAGGAACTGGAAGTGGAGCAATATCTGTGACTATAGCAAAGGAAGTTCCATCATCGACAGTATTGGGTGCTGATATAAGTATAGATGCATTAGAAGTTGCTGTTCAAAATAGAAAATTAAATGATGTTGAAAGAAACTTAAAATTTATAAAATCAGATGTTTTTTCAAATGTAAAAGAGATTGATTACGATATGATAATATCAAATCCACCGTATATTCCAAAAGAAGAGTACGAAAGTTTAATGCCAGAAGTAAAATTACATGAACCTTTAGGAGCGTTAACAGATAATGGAGATGGATACTATTTTTATAAAAAAATTTCAGAGGAATCACCAAAGTATTTGAAAGATGGTGGATATTTAGCTTTTGAAGTTGGTTATAATCAAGCTCAAGAAGTCAGTGAATTTATGAAAAAAGCTGGATTTGATATAATAGGAATAATTAAAGATTACAGTGGAATAGATAGAGTTGTAATTGGAAGAAAGAGTGGTGAAGAGGTTGTCGACAAAATTAGTTGATTATGATTATCATTTACCTGATGAGTTGATTGGACAGAAACCAAGAGAGCCTAGAGATCACTCAAAATTAATGATAGTTAATAGAGAAGAGCAAAAGATAGAACATAAAAAATTCTTTGATATAATTGATTATTTAAAATCAGGAGATGTTTTAGTAAGAAATTCTACTAAAGTAATACCAGCTAGACTTTTTGGTAAAAAAGAAACTGGTGGAATTTTAGAGATACTTTTAATTAAAAGAGTGAGTTTAGATACTTGGGAATGTTTACTAAAACCAGCAAAAAAATTAAAAGTAGGACAAAAGCTAGAAATTGGAGAAAATAGAGAACTAATAGCAGAACTTTTAGAGATAAAAGATGATGGAAATAGAGTTTTAAAATTTTCTTATGAAGGGGCTTTTGAAGAAGTATTAGATAAGTTAGGAAAAATGCCACTACCACCATATATTGTAGAGGCTTTAGAAACAAAAGAAAGATATCAAACTGTTTATGCAATAAAGGGTGAATCAGTAGCAGCTCCAACAGCGGGATTACACTTTACACCCGAACTTTTAGAAAGAATAAAAGACAAAGGTGTTGAGATACTAGATGTTTTCTTAGAAGTTGGGCTTGGTACATTTAGACCTGTTCAAACAGAGGATGTTTTAGATCATAAAATGCATGAAGAGATATTTGAAATACCTGAAAATACGGTTGAAAGAATAAAAAAAGCTAAGCAAGAAAATAGAAGAGTTATAGCAGTTGGAACAACAACAGTTAGAGCATTAGAATCATCAGTTGATGAATCAGGAAACTTGATTTCAAAAACAGGCTCTACAGATATATTTATATATCCAGGGTGTAAATTTAATGTTATAGATGCATTGATAACGAATTTCCATTTACCAAAATCAACATTATTAATGCTAGTTTCAGCTTTTTCAACAAGAGAGTTTATGTTAGATGTGTATAATGAAGCAGTAAAAAACGAATATCATTTCTTTAGTTTTGGAGATGCAATGTTTATTTGCTAAAAAAGTGAGGTGTTAATATGAGAATAATCGCAGGAGAAGCAAAAGGAAAAAGAATAGAATGTAGAAAAGGTGCTGATACTAGACCAACACAAGATAGTATTAAAGAATCTCTTTTCTCAATAATTGCTCCAGACGTAGTTGATTGTAGATTTTTAGACCTTTTCAGTGGAACAGGGAATATAGCTTTAGAAGCTTTAAGTAGAGGAGCTAGAAGAGCTATAATGATTGAAAAAGATCAAGAAGCTTTAAAATTTATAATAAAAAATATAAATAATTTAGGTTATGATACAAAATCAAGAGCATATAAAAATGAAACATTAAGAGCGGTAGAAATTTTAGGTAGAAAAGGTGAAAAATTTGATATCATATTCATGGATCCCCCTTATAAAGATGAGGTTTGTGAAAGAGTTATGAGATCAATATCAAAAGCCAATCTTTTAGCTGAAAATGGATTAATAATTTGTGAACACCATATGTTTGAAGATATGGCTGATGAAGTTGGAGAGTTCAGAAAAACAGATGAAAGAAAATATGGTAAAAAAGTTTTAACATTCTATACAAAATAATATAGGAGTTGCTTATATGAAAAAAGATAGTTTTGAGTATAATGTTAATGAAATTGATATAATAATTGAAAAATTAGATAGTGGAGAGTTATCTTTAGATGATTCTATAAAAGAATATGAAAAAGCTATGAAACTATTAAAAAAATCTTCTGATTTATTAAATAAAGCAGAAGGAAAAATAATAAAAGTAACATCTGAAAATGATAAAATTCATTTAGAGGTGGAAAAAGATGCTTAAAACATATTTAGAGTCTAGAAGAAAATTGATAGATTCAAATATTGAGTTATACTTGAATAAGTTAAATTACCCAAGTGTTATAGCTGAAGGAATGAGATATTCTGTTTTAAATGGTGGAAAAAGGTTAAGACCAATACTTTTATTAATGGTTTTAGAACTTTATGAAAAAAAAATAGAGTTAGCTCTTCCAATAGGAGTAGCCATAGAGTTAATACATTCATATTCTTTAGTTCATGATGATTTACCAGCTTTAGATAATGATGAATATAGAAGAGGGAAATTAACAACACATAAAAAGTATGGAGAAGCTGAAGCTATATTAATAGGAGATGCTTTATTAACTCACTCATTTTCAATAGTTGCAGCTGAAACAAAAGGGATATCTGCAGAGAAATTGATTAAAATAATAGCTATGATTTCAAATTATTCTGGAATTAATGGAATGATTGGTGGTCAAATGGTTGATATTGAAAGTGAAAAGAAAAAAGTTTCACTTCAAACTTTAGAATATATCCATAAAAATAAAACTGGAAAATTACTTAAATTACCAGTAGAGATAGGTGCTATAATTTCTGATTCAACTGATGCTGAATATAAGGCATTAGAAAAATATTCAGAATTAATAGGTTTAGCTTTTCAAATCAAAGATGATCTCTTAGATATTGAAGGAGATTTTGAAAAAATTGGAAAGCCTGTTGGAAGTGATTTAGAATTAGAAAAAACTACTTATCCAAGTATTTTTGGGTTAGAGAAAAGTAAAGAAATTCTAAAAACAATAATTCAAGAAGCAAAAGATAGTTTAAATATATTTGAAAAGGATAAAATCAATAATTTTATCTTATTAGCAGACTATATAGTGAATAGAGATAACTAAAAAGGGAACTATCTAGAGTTCCCTTTTGTTTAGTTTTTGCTAGATTTTTCTAATTCAGTTTTACGAGTGTTTTCTCCGTTAAGAATATATATTAAATCACTTGCTAGATGAATTATATGATCAGATAATCTTTCGAATTTTTTATCTAGTAATATCAATTGAGAACCACCAGCTACATTTTCAGGATTTTCTTTCATTTTAGAAAGGAAATATTCTGTGTTAGAATTTATTAATTCATCAATCTCTTCATCTAAATATAAAATGTTATAAAGTAAACTAACATCTTCATTTAAAAAAGCTTCAATATACATCTCAAAAAGATTTTTAATTTTATTAGCAATATATAATATTTTATCATTCATAGCATATGCTAAATTAGGAGATTTTTTTTCAATATCTCTAATAAGCTTAAGATTCGCCTTCAAAAGATCACCCATTCTTTCAAGAACTCTTACACTATTAATAATCATAACTAACTTTCTTAAATTTTTAGCAGCTGGTTGAAACCTAGCCATGGTAACAATACAATCCTCTTTTAGTTTAACTTCAAAAGAGTTGATAAAATCTTCAATTATTTTAGCTTCACCATATAGAGTAGGATTAAAGCTATTATTTTGAAGCATCTCTAAATTAACATCAAAATTTCTACCAACATGTTTTAATGTTTCCAAGTAATGTTCATCTAAAGCTTTTAAAGATTCATTTAAAGTTCTCATATATTCTCCTTTTATCCAAATTTTCCTGTTATATAATCTTCTGTTTTTTTAACTTTAGGTGTAGTAAAAATTGTTGAAGTTTTATCAAACTCTTCAAGCACACCTTGATAAAAGAATCCAGTGTAATCCGATATTCTTGAAGCTTGTTGCATATTGTGTGTAACAATAACAATACTATAATCTTTAGCTAATTGAACAATCAACTCTTCTATTTTAGAAGTAGAAATTGGATCTAAAGCTGAAGTAGGTTCGTCCATTAGTAAAATTTCAGGATTAACAGAGATAGCACGAGCTATACAAAGCCTTTGCTGTTGACCACCAGATAGTCCAAGAGCAGATTGATGAAGTTTATCTTTTACCTCATCCCAAAGAGCAACAGCTTTTAAAGATGATTCAACAATTTCATCTAATTTTTTTTTGTCGTTTTCTCCATGTAATTTAGGTGCATAAACTAAATTTTCATAAATAGATTTTGGAAATGGATTTGGTTTTTGGAAAACCATACCAACTTTTTTTCTAAGTTGAACAATATCAAATTGTTTATCAAAAACATTTTGATCATCTAACAAGATTTCACCTTCATATTTTACACCAGATATAAGGTCGTTCATTCTATTGATAGATCTTAAAAATGTAGATTTACCACACCCAGATGGTCCAATTAAAGCTGTAACCTTATTTTTTAATATATCCATATTTATATTTTTTAATGCTTTAAAATCACCATAATAAAAATTAAAATCTTTTACAGATATTCTAACATCTTGTTTCATTTTATATTTCCTCCGAATTATATGAGATTATTTTTCAAATTTATTTCTAATATAAGCACCAATTAAATTAAAGCCAACTGTTATAAATACAAGTATAAATAATGTTCCGTGCATATTACTTTGTGGCATATTTGGAACTTGAGTTGAGATAACATAAAGGTGATAAGGCAGTGCCATAACTTGATCAAATATAGATCTAGGTAAAAAAGGCAGATAAAACGCTGCAGCAGTAAATAAAATTGGAGCAGTTTCACCAGCAGCTCTAGATATACTCAAAATTACACCAGTGGTTATTCCAGGAAGAGCAGCAGGGATAACAATTTTTGAAATAGTTTCCCATTTAGTTGCCCCAAGAGCAAGAGAAGCTTCTCTTAAACTATTTGGCACTGCTAAAAGTGCTTCTCTAGTAGCTGTTATAATAACAGGTAAACACATAATTCCAAGAGTTAGTGATCCAGATAAAATAGAAACACCGAGTTTAAAATATATAACAAATAGTGCCATTCCAAAAAGTCCGTAAATTATACTTGGAATTCCAGCTAGATTTATAATAGTTAAATTTATTAATCTTGTTAAAAAACTATCTTTAGCGTACTCAACGAGGTATACACCAGTAAATACACCAAATGGAACTGAAATTGCAATAGTTCCAAGTGTAAGATATATAGTTCCTACTATTGCAGGAAAAATACCACCAGCTCTCATTCCTCTTTTCGGAACCTCTGTTAAAAATTCCCATGTCATTGCAGGAAGACCTTTATACAAAATATAACTAAGTATTAGTATTATTGGAACAACAGCAATTAAAGCAGTGAATTTTATTAAAAATTCAATAAAATTACCAGTTTTACCTTTTAAAATATACATTTAAAACTCCTCCTATTTTCCCATTAACTTTCTTGATTTACGAATATATTTGTCGGCAATACTATTTGTTAAAAAACTTATTGCAAATAAAACTAAACCAATTGCAAATAAAGCATGATAATGCTCACTACCTTGAACAACTTCTCCCATTTCAGCAGCGATTGTCGCTGTTAACGTCCTAACAGGAGAAAGAGCAGTTTTTGCCATTATTGGAGCATTTCCAGTTATCATAAGAACAGCCATAGTCTCACCAATAATTCTTCCAAATCCTAACATAATACCAGCAAATATTCCTGGAAAAGCAGCAGGTAATAAAATTTTAAAAACTGTTTCTAATTTATTTGCCCCAAGAGCAAGAGAAGCTTCTCTATAAGATTTATCTAATGCATTTAAGGCATCATCAGACAAACTGACAATAGTAGGAATAGCCATAAAAGATAGCATAATTCCACCAGTTAAAGCATTAAGACCACTAGTTAAATTAAAAGTATTTTTTATAAAACCAGAAAGAACATAAAGTCCCAAATATCCTAAAACAACAGATGGTAGTGCTGACATTGTTTCGATTACAATTTTTAATATTTTTTTTGTTTTTTTATTTGCAAATTCAGATAGATATATTGTAGTAATAATACCTATCGGAACTGAAATTGCTAACGCTACAAATGTAACCCAAAATGATCCAACTAAAAGTGGTAAAAAACCATATTTATCAGATAAAGATATCCATTCTGTTCCTGTTAAAAATTTTGTAATTGGATACTCTCTAAAAAATGAAACACTATTAAACAAAATAAAAGTAAAAATAAGTATAACAATTAAGATATTAAAAATTCCGATAACAGAATGAAAAGCATTCATAAACGAATCTTTAATTTTTCTTATGCTATGCATGACTAAAACCTCCCAAAAGTCTATGTTAAAAAATTAAAATAAAATTAAACTAATTTTAATAAAAAATTGAAGCTAACATCAATATCATATAGGTTACTTGTTAAAATAAGATTAATTAAATGTAAAAATAGTGTAAAAAATAAATTACCATTTGTTTACACTATTTTTAAATTGAATTAACACAAATGGTATATACTACTTTCATAAAGAGAGAAAAATAATAAAAATTTAAAATAAAATAATTTTTTAGGAGGGGTTTAGGTAATGAAAATGAAAAAGATATTTTTAACAGGTTTGATTGGTATGATGGGGGTTTATTCAACAAGTGCAATGGCATCAAAAGTTATTCAAGTAAAAGGTTCAGATACAATAGTAAATGTTTCACAATATATATCTGAAGAGTATATGGGGAAAAATAAAGAAGCTAGAATTGC
>JBOFLW010000106.1:0-1092 GCA_051658065.1 Cetobacterium sp. | reverse complement strand
TCACAAGGTTCGAGAAGGCATCGCAGCCGGCATCGCCAAGTTCCACCACATCCGAAGTGGCGACAACCCAGCCGATATCCTCAGCAAGCAATGGGCCTACAAAACTGCGTGGCCCACTCTTCAGCCACTTCTATTCTGCGAAGGCGATACCATGGACCTCGTCCCAGATGAATCGGTGAACCCTGCCTCGTCCAACAAAAGGGGAGTGAGAAAAGTTTCATTCTCCGAGGGTTAGGGTCCCCCCATCCAAGAGAATTCTGACCAATGCTTCAGAATTCCCCGGCACGCTTGCTTGCAAAGCAGGAAGTATCTGTGTTTGGATCAGTTTGTACCAGACCCTACGCTCCAAAGTATTCGTTCGGTTTCCTTTAGTTTCGATCAATCATTTTGGTGATCTTTTCAGTTTGTTCGAATCTCTCACAAATCAGAATATACTTAGCTCAAATAACGTTGTAACCAACTTGTTGTTGCTGGAGTTTCTTGTCTCAAGGAGCTTGTTGTTGTCGTCTCAATACGTTGAGATCGCCACCAACTAACAGTAAAGTATTATCTCCTGTGCCCTTCCCTCTGAAGCTCACAGCATACCCGCCTAACAGATCCTAGATCCTACGATATTTTCTCAGATTAACAGTCACAATTACACTCAGCCGACGTAATTGTACTTTGATTACTTTTGCTTGTTGTCCTTTCATCTACCTCAAGATGGCAGATCCACAAGTCACCATTGGTGCTGGGGTTACACTCCTTGGTCCAAACCAACGCCTCGCCCCCCAAGAGAAGACGACGCTATGGACTCACGTCTGTTACTCTCATCTCGGTTTCAATACCATGCAACACCCTATCGTCATTGGTCTCAAGGACGCAGGCGTCACTTACTTCGATGATCTCCTCGGTCTCTCCGAGCACGACATCGACAACATCACCTATGAAGCTGGAGATGCAGACAATCCTAGTCGCCTCCGTCTCCCTCGTGGTCACGCTGGTCGTCTCAAGATCACCATCTCCATGTTTCATGACTACTCTCGTCAACTCGGTGGCAATGTTCGGATGGATACGATCTCTGAAGATGAGTTTGATCGCTATCGCATGGCG
>JBOFLW010000105.1:0-4097 GCA_051658065.1 Cetobacterium sp. | reverse complement strand
TTACCTTTTGTAACAAAGCATCTATCAACTATTTTAAACCCAGCCTTAGCCACCATAGCATCATGATCTTCAAAAGATATCAATACAATTCTATCTGAAATTCTTCGAGCAGTATTTATTATATCTTGTTGCTCATCCTCTGAAATATGACTAAAAAGTCCGTAAGGAATATCAACAATAGAGCTATCATATTTTTTTGTAATATTATGCATATCATCATTTACAACAATAGGCTCGAATCCATAAAATTCTAAGTTTATATTAGCATTTTTTGAGATATGTCTATTGATTTCATACCCTTCGATTTTATAACCAGCATCTAACCCCTCAACCAATGTAGTTCCAACACCACAGCAAGGGTCAATAATTGTAAGCTCTTTACACCCTTTATTAGCTATATTTACAACAGCTTTGGCAACTTTAACACTCAATGAATTTGAGTAAGAGCAAGGTTTGTTATCATGTGTATGCCATTCGTAATTATTTTTGTTATCAATTCCAAAAATCCATTTATTATTTATCTTAGTTAAACCAAAATTAAATTCGGGATTTTTAAAGTTATGAACACCTAAAATATTCATAGATAACTTTTTTATCATACTCAATCTCTCTTCATAAGGAACGTTATCTCCATTATTGAGTCTTACATATTCTAATTTAAAGTTATCAAAAACAGTTTTATCTTTTTGTACTTCTTCTAAAATCTCCTCTACACTATCTTTTTCATAAAGAATATCTAAACGAGTTTTAATAAAAGGGCTGTTAGATGGATTGAATTCTATATCCGAGAACAACAACTTTCCCTCAGGCATCTTTCCAAAAACAGTTCTCATTTCCAAAAGACAAAGTTCCTCTTCAAAAGTTGGATAGTTCACTACATACATATATTTTAAACACTTTACCATAATTTATATTCACATTCCTTTATTTTTTTCTATCTATTTAGTTCACCTAGAATGAAATTGTATTTAGAATCTCTTTTTCCTCTTCCTCTAAATAAGCATTCTCTAAAAGCTCATCAGCCCAAGAGTATTTATCTTTAATATCATTCAATATATAGATAGCTGTAGCTTTTACAATTGGTGTTTCACTCCACATAGAGCCACTCAAGAATCTAAAATCATTCTCTTTTGATTTTTTAATATTTTTCAATAGCTCTATACAGTTTTCACATAGAAATATACATCTATCATAATCAGGCTCTTCTTTTGAAGGTGGAACTTCAAATACAGATAATTTAACACCTGTTGCTTCACATAATTCACACTTTGATTTTGATCTTCTTGCTAAATTTTTTCCAAATCCAGAGATAGTTGAAATTCTTTCTAAATGTTTATCTAATCCTTTTGCCAAAATATTTCCTCCTATAATCGTATATTCGAGTATATCATATCGGAAAGAAAAAATCTATGTTATACTAAAACTAAAAACTAAAAAGATATTGGGAGGATTTAATGAAAATATTAGCTTTTGCTGTTAGAGAAGATGAAAAATTAGCTTTTGAAAAGTTTAAAACTGAGTACAATTTAGATGTAGATTATGTTGCACAAAATTTGAATAGTGAAACTGTTCATCTTGCACAAAATTATGATTCTGTTACTTTTATTGGAAATTGTGATGTCAATTCAGCTGTTTTAGAAACTTTAAGTTCGTTCAAAATACAGTATATAGCTAGTAGAAGTACTGGTTACAACAATATCGATTTGAAAAAAGCAAAAGAGTTAGGAATGAAAGTGAGTAATTCAACATATTCTCCATACTCTGTAGCTGAATACACAGTTATGCTAGCATTTATGATGCTTAGAAATATTCCTGAAACACTTTCTAATGCTCAAAAATATAATTTTTCACTAAAAGGACTTATTGGAAAAGAGATTCGAAATTGTACAATTGGAGTTATAGGAGCTGGGAAGATTGGGAAAATCGTGATAAACCATTTTAAAGCATTGGGTGCAAAAGTTTTAGCTTATGATTTATACAGAAATGATAGCTCGATAAACTATGTTAGCCTAGATGAAATCTACCAAAATTGTGATATTATCTCACTTCATTCTCCATTAACTTTAGAAAATAAACATCTAATTAACGATGAGAGCATATCAAAAATGAAAGATGGGGTAATTTTACTAAACACAGCTAGAGGAGAACTTATTGAAAATGGTGCTCTATTAAAATATCTGAAAAATGGAAAAATTGGAGCTGCTGCTCTAGATACAATCGAGGGTGAAAATGGAATTTTACATAAAGATTGGAGTAGTTCAGAATTCCAAAATACTCTATTCAAAGAGCTTTTATCATTCAAAAATGTTTGCATAACACCACATGGAGCTTTCTATACAGATAAGGCTGTTTCTGACATGGTTGAATCAGCATTATGTAATATTCATAGTTTCAGCAAAACTGGAGATAGTGAGAATAACCTTGTAAAATAAGGGTTTATAGAGAGAAAATAGAGAAAAAAATATATCCTCGGTCATGACCGAGGATATATTTTTGCATCATTATTTTGAAATATTTCTAATTATTTCCAAGTTATATTAGCTTTTTTTCTAGGTGTAGTTCTTCTATATTTTATATCTGGATGTCCAATCACAAGACAAGCAATAATCTGCTCAGCTGGATTTATTCCTAAGAATTGCTTTAATCTGTCATTCTCTTCTGAAGCTTTCACAAGGAATCCACTAAATACAGCTCCCAATCCTAGTGCATCAACCATCAACTTCATATTAGCTGAAGCTAAACCAGCATTTAAAGGGTGCTCAGAAGTAACCATTATTAATGTTGGAGCTTTAAAGAAAAGTTTATCCTCGCCATTTGGATTTTTAATAAAATCACGATGCATCATTTTCCACATATTAGCATATCTTCTATATAAAACATTTTCAGAATTTTCTAAAATATAGTTAGCCATCCCCTCTAAAATCTCAAGAGTAATTTTTCTAACCTCTCCGATATTTTCTTTAACTACAACGTAATTAACATTTTGAGCATTACTCGCTGTTTGAGTAAATCTACCAGCTTCTATAATTTTCAGAATATCTTCGTTACTGACATCTTTATCTTTAAAATGTCTAATAGTTCTCTCAAATCTAATGAAGTTTAGTAGATTTTCCGAAGCTATTTCGAACTTCTCTTTATCATATTCTAAAACATCATCCATACTGTATTCATCAGTAGAAACAGCATTTGCAGGACAAACAGCTATACAGTGACCACATTTAAAGCAACGTTCATTTTTTATAACAGCTTTTCCATCCAACATCTCAATATCTTTCACAAAACAATCTTTAATACAAAGCCCACAACCTATACATTTTTCAGCATTAACTTTGAACAAGAACACCATCTCCCTTTTCTGTAAAAATCTTCAATCTTACTATAAAAATATTTTTATCTATAACCAAATCATAATCCACTGAGCCTAATTTTAAAGCTTTATCAACTATAGATAAACCAAGTCCAGTTCCTTCACATTTAAAATCTTCTGCATTTTTTCCTCTGCAAAAAGGTTGTAATAAATTATTTTTATTATCTATATATCCATTAAAACTATTTTTTATTAATAAATATTCACCCTCTTCAACAATATCTAGGACACCATTTATTTCAGAGTATTTCAAGGCATTTTGAATAATATTATTTAAAGCTAATTTCAAAATTCTCGAATCTCCATAAATTTTTTCATTTTTGATATGAACATTTACAGAGATATCTTTTTCAAACTCTATTATATCATACTTTTCTAAAGAGTCATCTATCATTTCTTTTAAATTGAGCTCTTCATTTTTGATTTTAATTAAACTACTATCTAGCTTTGAAAGTGTAAGTAGATTTTCTGTCAACTCTTTCATCTCGTTTGAAACTTTTAGGATTACTTCATGATATTTTCTCTTTTCATCAGAATCTAATTCCTCTACTTCTAAAAGAGCAGAAGCATGGCTCGATATAACAGCAATTGGAGTTCTTAATTCATGGGATGCATTCGATACAAAAGATTTTAAATTTTGAATTGAAGAGGCTAACTCATTTGACATCTTTTCTAAATTTCTACTCAAATCTCCAATCTCATCATCTCTATCTATGCTTATATTTTCTGG
>JBOFLW010000104.1:0-4358 GCA_051658065.1 Cetobacterium sp. | reverse complement strand
TAGAAGCTTTATTCAAACAAAGCTCTGGATTTATTTTTAAATGTCTTGATAAATTTACTATTGAAAATAATAAATCTCCAAGTTCTTCTTCTATTTTTTGATTATCTTTTGATTTAATTTCTACTTTTAATTCCTCTATTTCTTCCTCAACTTTATCAATAACACTTTTTATATCAGACCAATCAAAACCTATTTTTGAAACTTTTTTTTGTATTTTTTCAGCTTTTATTAAGGCTGGAATTCCTTTTGGAATGCCATCTAAAATAGACTGTCTATGAGCATGTTCCTTTTCTTCTTTTTTTATTTTTTCCCAATTTATTAAAACCTCATCTGAAGTTTTAACACCTTCTTGTTCTCCAAATACATGTGGATGCCTTCTTATCATTTTTTCTGAAATACTTTCTATTACATCATCAATAGTAAATTCGCCTTTTTCTTCTGAAATATTACTCTGAAAAACTATCTGTAGTAACAAATCTCCCAATTCACCTTTTAATGAGTCTCCACCAATATCCATGGCTTCTAGCACTTCATAAGTTTCTTCTAGTAAGTGTGGTTTTAAAGTTTCTAATGTTTGCTCTTTATCCCAAGGGCATCCATCTTTGGATCTTAATCTTTTTATTAATTGAACAAATTCATCTAATTTATGCATTTTATTTTTCCTCCTCTTTGTACCAATTTAAAAAATCTAGTATATCTTTATTTGAATAAATACCATCATCTTTTTGTGAATATCTAGCTTCTTTTTTATTAATAATTTTCATCAATTTCTCAAAATTAACATACTTGTTGTCAAATTTATAAAAATATTCATCATTCAATTTTTTTATTTCTTTTATTTTTAACTCTTCAGCTAATAATTTAACTTCTAAATATTTAAAAAGATTATTTGTTTCTTTTGGTAAAAAACCAAAACGATCAGCTATCTCAATTTTTAAATCTTTTAAAGATATAACATTTTTAATATTTATTAATCTTCTATAAATAACTAATCTTTCATCATTTTCAATATAATCTTTAGAAATATAGGCTTCCTCTTTTAAATCTATTTTAGTTTCAAATTCCTCTTTATAATCTCCTTTTATCTTAGAGATTTCCTCTTGTAAAAGTTTTGTATAAAGATTATATCCAAACATTTCCAAAGCTCCGTGCTGTTTATCCCCTAATATCTCTCCAGCCCCTCTTATTTTCATATCTTCTATAGAAAGTTTAAATCCACCTCCAAAATCTCCGAGTTCTTTCAATGTATTATTTCTTTCAGCGACTTTTTTACTTATTTTTTTTTCAACATCTAAAACTAAATAACAATAACCTTTTCTTTTACCTCTTCCAACACGTCCTCTCAATTGATATATTTGTGAAAGTCCTAATTTATCAATCCCTTCTATTATAATTGTATTTGCATTTTCTATATCAATTCCATTTTCTATAATTGTTGTGCTCAACAATACATCTATATTACCTTCTTGAAAATTTTTTAATTTATCTTTTATGTCTTTAGACAACATTTGACCATGTATATAATCTATAGTTACAAATTTAGGAAGTATTTTTTTTAATTCTGTTAATTTATCTTCAATTCTTTTAACTCTATTAAAAATATAAAAAACCTGTCCTTCTCTACTTATCTCTTTCATAACAGCTTCTTTTATATCTTTTTGAGGATTTGATAAAAATATAGTTTCTATAGGTAATCTTCCTGATGGTGGGGTTTCTATAACTGATAAATCTCTAATTCCCAAAAGTGCATAATTTAAAGTTCTTGGAATTGGAGTAGCTGTTAATGTTAACATATCTACATTTTGTTTTATCTTTTTTAATTTTTCTTTATCTTTAACTCCAAATTTTTGTTCTTCATCTACAATTATTAATCCTAAATTTTGAGCTTTTAAATCTCCTGATAAAACTCTGTGAGTTCCTATTATTATATCTATACTTCCCTTTGCAAATTTTTCTATAATATCTTTTTGATCTTTATCAGAAATAGAACGACTTAAAAGTTCTAAAGTAATTGGATAATCTTTATATCTTTCTTTAAATACATCAAAATGTTGCTGTGCTAAAACTGTTGTTGGAGCTATTATTAACGCTTGCTTTCCATCCATTACACATTTAAATACTGACCTTATTGCTACTTCTGTTTTTCCATATCCAACATCTCCACATACTATTCTATCCATAACTTTAGAGGACTCCATATCTCTTTTAACATCTTCTATTGCATTTTTTTGATCTCTAGTTTCTGTATAAGAAAACTGTTCTTCAAACTCTTCTTGCCATACTGTATCTGCTGAAAATTTATATCCATTTTTTAAAGACCTTCTTGCTTGAATCTGAACAATTTCTTTTGCAAATTTTAGCATATCCTCTTCTAATTTTTCTCGTCTTTTTTTAAACCCTCTTCTTCCCAAATTATATAATTCTGGAACTTTTCCAGAGCTAGTTAAAAACTTTTCAATTTTATTTAAACTTTCTATTGGAACAAATAATTTATCTTCATCAGCGTATTTTATAGCTAAATATTCATCTCCGTTTATTTGACTAATTTCTAAAAATATCCCAACACCATAATTTTCATGAATAATATAATCTCCTTCTTTTATTTGAGATATATTTTCATAGCTAACTCCATTTTTCGAATTGTATTTTTTTACTTTACCAATATCATTTTCACTTTTAAAAACATCTATTTTTATTGAAATATCGTTTATTTGATTATATAACTCTTTTAAAATTAATTCTTTATCTCTTTCTCTTAAAATAGCCCCTTCAAATTTATATTGTAATACTTCATAATTCTCTATAAAAATATCATATGATGTTTTTTCTTTTAATTTTTCTATTAGTTCATAAAAATTTAACTTTTTTGAATTACTTTCATTTACATATATATTAACTGAATTTATTTTTTCTAAACTTTTTTGATCAGACGAAGAAAAATACGTGATTCTATCAATTTCATCTCCGAAATATTCTATTCTTATTGGAAACGCTCCACTTAATGGAAAAATATCAATAATATCTCCTCTCACTGAAAATTCCATTCTATCTTGAACTAAATATTTTTTTTTGAAATTATTTTTTTCCAAAATATTTATTAATTTTTTTCTTGAAATACTTAAACCTAAAAATAATTTTAAGCTTTCGTTTTCAAAAAAATATTCTTTCAATACTCCTTCTAAAGATGTAAAAATTATTAATTTTTTATTTTCCTTTATCTTTTCTATTAATTCATAGTTTATTCTATAATATTCATCTTCCTCTTGAATATCTGATAATTTTATTACATTTTCTTTTTCTCTTATATTATCGAAATACATATCTATATTTTTATTTGATGATCCAATATAGATAATACTATTTTTTTGTTCAGTTAAAAATTTAGGTATATCTTTTCTAAACATGAATCCTCCTAATATTTTCTTTATAATTATTATACATCATTTATAGCAAAATAAAAGAAAAAGAGGTTAGATAAAACCAACCTCTTTTAGTTATTTAAACATAGCTAATAAAACTCCTGCTGCTACTGCTGAACCAATTACTCCTGCTACATTAGGTCCCATTGCATGCATCAATAAAAAATTACTAGGATTTTCCTCTTGTCCTACTTTTTGAACTACTCTTGCAGCCATTGGTACTGCACTCACTCCTGCTGCTCCTATCATTGGATTTATTGTACCTTTACTTAATTTGCACATTAATTTTCCAAAAATAACTCCTCCTGCAGTTCCAAATGAAAATGCAAAAAGTCCTAAAACAATTATTTTTATTGTCGCTAAATTTAAAAAAGCATCTGCATTTGTTGTTGCTCCAACAGTTAGTCCAATAAATATTGTTATAACATACATTAAAGCACCTTTTATATGTTCAACTAAATTAGGAACTAATCCACATTCTTTAGCTAAATTTCCAAACATCAACATTCCAATCAATGGAATTGCTGATGGTATTATTAAACTTACAACTATTGTTACAACTATTGGAAATAAAATCTTTTCTCTTTTACTTACATTTCTAAGCTGAGTCATTTTTATTTGCCTTTCAGCTTTCGTTGTTAATAGTTTAATAATTGGTGGTTGAATTACAGGAACTAAAGCCATATAAGAGTATGCTGCTACTGCTATCGGTCCTAACATATGTGGTGCTAATTTTGATGTTAAATATATAGCTGTTGGTCCATCTGCTCCTCCTATAATCCCGATTGAAGCAGCTTCATTTCCAGTCATTCCCATTGCTACAGCTCCTACAAAAGCTGCAAATATTCCTAATTGTGCTGCTGCTCCTAAAAGTAAACTTTTAGGATTTGCAATCAGTGGACCAAAATCAGTGCTTGCTCCAATCGCTAAAAATATTAG
>JBOFLW010000103.1:0-1023 GCA_051658065.1 Cetobacterium sp. | reverse complement strand
TTGCAAACGTGTTTGTTAACAAAATGCACTATGCAAAAAGCTAGTGTATACTTTAGATGATGTTAATCGAATATTATGATGATTAGGATTGCTAGAACTAAAGTGAATCTGAAGATGAAACGGAGCGACGGAATGGATGCTCATGGAGGAGCTTGATGTGATTCCTGCGTGGGAGTCCTTGCTATTGGCTAAGGGCTCACAGTTAGCTTAAACGAATAAAATAGCAATATCTTGCTATGACTATGACGTGGTCTGTCATGTTCAGTGTTCCGTGTTCCGAGTTAGTCACGAGGAGCTAGTCCTAGATTCGAATAACTAGTCATGAGAAGCTAGTCACGAACATGTTTCGATTGCAATTTTTAGTGTACTGCATTCGCCCCCTGACTATGTTACAGTCAAGATTTACGTGGGGACTTGCGAGCTGGAATTTATTTAAAGTCGGGAGACTCTTCATGAAGTTTTCGTTATTTAAGTTAGTCTAGTTACAGTAACTAAATCTATACAAGGGTGATCAGTCCTTGTACGGAGTAAGATTCCGTATATTCCATGTTTGGTAAACAGCTCCACCTCTCGGGGTGTCTCGCTTGAGCTTGACGGTACCATTGTCATAGACCGTCTCCACTACTTGTGGTGATTTATGCATGCTATTGCCATGCTTCCTGTTAGGGTTTTCGGTGATAATTACTTTGTCACCTACTTGATAGACATGTTGTCTTCTAGTATTATTTTCCTTTTTATTATTTTGTATTATACGATGACGTTTTCTGTCAGCTATGTACTGCCAATCAGCTTTAAATACTGTATTGTGTATGGCATCCCGTCCAAAAACTAATTGTGATGGAGTGGCACGATTCGTCGTGTGTACTGTTGTTCGCATAGCAAAGGCACATGCTGATAAGATTCCTGAAAAGGGATCATCCAGATCAAGGTCTGGGTTATTTGCTAGGTCATGTGACCGGATTAATTGGTGTAAGGTTTGGTGCGCGCGCTCAACCATAGAGTTGGCTTGCGGGTTTCGTGTCG
>JBOFLW010000102.1:0-1147 GCA_051658065.1 Cetobacterium sp. | reverse complement strand
CTCAGCCAGGCGTCGCGACTCGTCAACGAGACCTCGTCATGCAATATTGGTCTGGAGCTCCACCTGCAGCATTGGCGCCCCCAGTTCCTCCGGCAGTTTTCGCACTCAACCCAGGACAGATTGCAATGACAACGATCATTGATTACAGCAGTTCAGAAGGGCAACGAGTCTTCCGTGAGGGAACCAAGTCTTTGTTTACGGATTCAAACAAATTTGCACTTACTGCTGATCGTATCCAACCTTTCTTGCAGAGCCTCAAGGCACGTGGAAGCATCAATGGATGGGATTTCCGAGTCAATGTTGGAACAGTGGCTGCTCCTGTGTACAAGAACTTGGTTGATAATTTTGGAGAAATTCCTTTGGACAAAATCAAGGAGACAGTTCGTGATGAGATCGAAGGCACAGCTACTCGAAGACGCCAGACTGACAACATGATTCATGTCTGCATCCTAAATTCAGTGACTGAAGCAGCCGCCGCCGTACTTTTCCTGAAAGCCAAGGATTACAAGGATTCAACGGGAGAAGACTCGGGTTTACTCTTATTGAAATTGGTGATTAGTGAATCAACCTTGGAGACAAAGTCGACAGTGAACAACCTTTGGGGAAAACTTACCACGGGACTTCCAGCGATCATGCAAGGGCATTCCAACAACATCCAGCTATTCAACCGAGATGTCAAGAGCCTTCAAGAAGATCTTCGAGCTCGTGGTCAGAATCCAGACAATATTCTCCCTCAGCTTTTCACGACGTATTATGGATGCGAAGGAACCAACTCCCCTCTCGGACGCTTCATCGAATTTTTGGAGAATTCCTATAATGCTGGAGTGGACATGACAGCAAGTGAGTTGATGTTCAAGGTCGAAGAAAAATACAAGGAGCTCAAGGAACGTCAGCAGATTCAAGGACTCAAGAAAGACGAGGAAATTGTCGCGTTGAAAGCACAGCTGGAGGAATTCAAGAAGACCCCGCCCAAGCGAAACAACAGTGGTTCAGGCTCCGATGACAAGACCAAGAAAGGAAAATGGATGTTTGTGAAGCCCAAGGATGGGGAATCGAAGACGAAAATGGTCAAGGACAAGGAATACCATTGGTGCGACGGCAAGGACAATGCGCACAAACCGAAGTGGGTCCGTCATCATCCAAGCGA
>JBOFLW010000101.1:0-1461 GCA_051658065.1 Cetobacterium sp. | reverse complement strand
TAGCGCACCTGCCTTGGGAGCAGGGGGCCGCAAGTTCGAATCTTGCTATTCCGACCATCTGCGGGAGTAACTCAGTTGGTAGAGTGTCAGCCTTCCAAGCTGAATGTCGCGAGTTCGACCCTCGTCTCCCGCTCCAATTTATTTTATCAAACCAAGTATGTGTCTGTAGCTCAGCTGGATAGAGCAACGCCCTTCTAAGGCGTGGGTCAGGAGTTCGAATCTCTTCAGACACGCCATATACATTTGGTGATCGTAGTTCAGTTGGTAGAGCGCCAGTTTGTGGATCTGGTTGTCGCGGGTTCGAATCCCGTCGGTCACCCCAAGTATTATTATATTTTTAAAAATGCGTCATTAGCTCAGATGGTAGAGCACACGACTTTTAATCGTGTTGTCACTGGTTCGAGCCCAGTATGACGCACCATCTTTTTTGCGAGGGTGGCGGAATTGGCAGACGCACCAGACTTAGGATCTGGCGTTTCGACGTGAGGGTTCAAGTCCCTCCTCTCGCACCAATAAGAACTTTAAGCCTTGATTATTCAAGGCTTTTTTTTATATATAAAAAAAGAAAAAGGAGAGAAAAGTGGAAAGAAATATTAAAATAACATATAGTTATGATGGAAGTGAGTTTTTTGGTTTTCAGAGACAACCGAAGTTAAGGACTGTTCAAGGAGAGATTGAAAAAGTATTGAAAACTATTTTTAAATTAGATATAGATATGGTCTCAGCTGGAAGAACTGATAGAGGTGTACATGCTAAAAAACAGGTTTCAAATTTCTTTGTTACTTCAACAATCCCTACTCAAAAAATAAAATTTATACTAAATGCAAATCTACCTAAAGATATATTTATGCTAGATATTGAAGAGGTAAATGAAAAATTTAGTGCTAGATTTTCTGCTAAATATAGAGCTTATGAATATTATATAGGAGAGGAAAGAAATCCGTTTCAATCAAGATATGTAACATTTGTAAATGAAAAATTAGATTTAGAAAGATTAAATAAAATTGTAGAACCGTTAGTTGGAACATATGATTTTTGTAATTTTAAACTTGCTGATTGTTCGAGTAGAACTTCTGAAAGAACTATGTATGAAGCTAGGTTTGAAAGAGTTGATGAAAAAACTGTAAAGCTTTGTGTTAAAGCGAATGCTTTTTTAAAGTCACAAATAAGAATAATAGTTGGAACAATTTTATCAATATATTTTAATAGAAAACCTGAAGACTATTTAATAAAAATGCTGACAGATCATAAAAGTAAGTATGAAAAAGCAGTAGCAGAACCAAATGGTCTTCATCTTTCTGATATCGGTTATTAGGAGGTTTTTATGAAAGTGGTTGAAGTTAACCCTAGTGATAGAGAATTAATTTTTAAAATTCATAAAAATGAAATAGAAAGCTTTGGAGAGATGGGTGGAGCTGATATGTGGATGATTATGAGTTTTATACGTTATGGAAAACTTTT
>JBOFLW010000100.1:0-1133 GCA_051658065.1 Cetobacterium sp. | reverse complement strand
ACGGGACTATGTCCTGTTTTTTTTTAAACACAAACTAACTGGAGGTCAAAATGGCTGTAATAGAAATTAATCATCCATTAATACAACATAAATTAACAATTTTAAGAAATAAAACTACTGATACAAAATCTTTTAGAGAAAGTTTAACTGAAATTTCTAAATTAATGACTTATGAAGTGACAAAAAACTTAGTTTTAGATCAAATCGAAGTTGAAACACCTTTAATGAAGACAACAGGTTATGTTTTAGGAACAAACATCGCTGTTGTACCTATTTTAAGAGCAGGATTAGGAATGGTAGATGGTATAGTATCATTAATTCCAACAGCTAAAATAGGACATATAGGAGTTTATAGAGATGAAGAAACTTTAGAGCCAGTATATTACTATTGTAAATTACCTGTAGATGTTCAAGATAAGCAAGTAATATTAGTAGACCCAATGTTAGCCACAGGTGGATCAGCAATATATGCAATAGATTACCTTAAAAAATCAGGTGTAAAAAATATAGTGTTTATGTGTTTAGTAGCTGCACCAGAAGGAATAGCTAAAGTATTACAAACACATCCAGACGTTTCAATTTATACAGCTAAAATAGATCAAGGATTAGATTCAAATGGATATATCTATCCAGGATTAGGTGACTGTGGAGATAGAATATTTGGAACTAAATAAATAGTATTAGGGTGGGTTTTATATCCACCTTTTTTATTTTTTTTACCAAAATTTATGGAGGAGAAGATGCTAAGTGTTATAATTCCAGCTTATAATGTTGAAAAATATATTGAAAGATGTGTAAATTCTATTTTAAATCAAACTTTGAAGAATATACAAATTATAATAATAGATGATGGATCAACAGACCGAACTTCTAAAATTTGTGAGGCATTAGCTAAACAAAATAAAGAAATTTATTATAAAAAAGTAAAAAACGGAGGATGTAGTAGTGCTAGAAATCTAGGATTATTTTTAGCTAAAGGAGAGTATATAGCTTTTTTAGACTCAGACGATTGGGTAGAAAAAGATATGTATGAATCTATGATTGAAATAGCAAAAAAAGATGATGCAGATATAGTAATTTGTGGAATAAAAAAATTAAACGAAAATAAAGAAATATTATCAGTTGTTGAAGTA
>JBOFLW010000099.1:0-1224 GCA_051658065.1 Cetobacterium sp. | reverse complement strand
AGTAATCCTTTTTCAATTTCATATCTCACCATTATATGCAATGAGTAAGTTAATTCATCTGCTTCTACTCTTATTAAAGATGGTAAAACTTCGTTCACCCCTTTATAAATTTCATCTAAAGATAGCTTATTTAACTCTTTATATTTATTTTTACTTTTGTCTAAAAATCCATACCAAAACTCTCTGCTTCTTCCAATTACATTTTCATAAAATCTTGATTGTGATTCATGAATTCCCATAGATGAACCATCTGCAAGTATAGTCCACTCTAAATCATCCGATATTCCTTGTTCATAAATTCCATGTCCGCCCTCATGTATAGTGCTAAAAATACTTGAAAATGGTAACGTTTCAAAATATCTCGTTGTTAATCTCACATCATTTTTATTTACTGTTAACGTAAATGGATGTGCACTTTCAGCTAAAACTCCTCGTTCTAAATTAAATCCAATATATTTTAAAATTTCTAATGAAAAGTTTTCTTGTTCAACTTTTCCAATATTGAAAGATAATTTCTTTCCAAAATCTCTTCTTTTACTATCAACCTCTTTCAATAGTGGAACTATCTCTTTTTTTAAATTTTCGAAAAAAGAATCTAACTTTTGGACATTCATCCCTTTTTCGTAATCATTTAATATTTGAGAATAAATATCAATATCTTTATTTCTATATTCTATAAATTTTATATTGTAATTAAATATTTCTTCTAAAGTAGGAGCAAATTGCTCAAAATCGTTTTCTTCTCGAGCTTTTTCCCAAATACCTTGTGCTCTAGCTGTAAGCTCTGAGTATGCTCTATATTCTTCAGCTGGAATAACTATGGTTTTCTCTATCTCTTCTTCTAAAATTTCCAGCTCTTTTTTTATTACATCTCCTAAATCATACTGAGATTCTTTTAAAGCTGAAACTATATTTAAAAATTCATCAGAAGTAGTTAAATTATAACTTTTTAAACTTAAATCTCCTATTAGTTCAGAGATCAATTTATAACCACCTTTAGGTGCTCTTGTTTCCAAATCCCATTGAAGTATTGCTAACATTGATTCAATATTTTTCTTTTCTTTTATCATACTTCTAAATTTTTGTATATTACTTTCCATGAAAATCACCTCACTATGTTTTTTCTTAATTATATTTAATTTTTATAACTTTAACAAGATTTTTTCTAGTATTATTGATAATTTTATTAAAATAATGTAAAATTATATAGAAAATAGAATTAAA
>JBOFLW010000098.1:0-3108 GCA_051658065.1 Cetobacterium sp. | reverse complement strand
GTAAAAATGGTTTAGAAGAGATAAAATATCCTCACGAAAACTTAGAAGATGTACTAAAAGAAACATATGGAGTAATCTTATACCAAGAACAAGTAATGAAGATAGCATCAATAATGGCAAGTTATTCTTTAGGAGAAGCTGATCTTTTGAGAAGAGCTATGGGAAAAAAGCAAGTATCTATTATGGATGAGAATAGAGATAAATTTGTAGAGAGATCTGTAAAAAATGGTTATACAAAAGAGAAAGCAGAAGAGATATTTTATCTGATAGATAAATTTGCAGGGTATGGATTTAACAAATCACACTCAGCAGCTTATGCACTTATTGCTTATTGGACAGCATACTTTAAATGTTTTTATCCAGAAGAGTATTATGCATCTATAATGACTTCAGAAAAAAGTAATGTAGAAAATGTAGCTTTTTATATTGAAGATGCTAAAGCTCATAAAATGAATTTGAAACTATCAGATGTAAATAATCCAGAATCAAAATTTACTGTTGAAAATGGTGGAATAAGATTTTCACTATCAGCAATAAAAAATGTAGGAGAAAGTTTAGCTCAAAAAATAAAATTAGAATTTGAAATGAATGGAAATTATTTAAGATATGAAGATTTTGTTTATAGACTGAGAGGGCAAGGCTTAAATAAAAAGAATATTGAAGCATTGATTTATTCGGGAGCTTTAGATTCTTTACCAGGAAATCGTAAACAAAAAATAGAAACAATTGAAAAAGTTATAGATTATACTAATAAAAAGATAAAAGAGGACGATATTCAACAAATGAATCTTTTTGGTGGTGCAAAATCAGAAATAATTAATTTTAAGTTTCCAGAGGTAAGTGATTTTAGCTCGGATGAAAAATTAGAAAAAGAAAAAGAATTTTTAGGATTTTATTATAGTGCACATCCATTAGATAAATATAGTTGGATTACAAAAATCTATAAAATGAATAAAATTTCTGAGATAAAATTAGAAAATTCACTGCATATGATTAAAACTTATGGTATACTAAGAGACGTGAAAAAAATATTAACTAAAAAAAATAGAGAGCCTATGTGCACATTTATTTTAGAAGATTATTATGAACAAATTCAAGGAATTATATTCCCGAGAGAGTACAAAGAGCTTCTAAACATTGAGATAGACGGAAAAATTGTTCTAGTAGAAGGAACTATTCAAACAGATTATTTTAATGGTAATGAAACTAAAAAATTAGTTGTAAAAGATATTAAATATTTAAATTCAATAGAGTTTACAAAAAGAAATAGAGCATATATATTAATAAATGATAAATCAAAAGATAAATATAATAAATTAAAAGAGATTCTTCTAAATTCACCAGGAGAGGTTCCTTTAAGTTTTGCAATTGATATAGATGGAAATAAAGATATAAAAAACTCAAAATTAAGTATACAGATAACACCTAAGTTATTAAACTCTATAGAAGAGTTGTTGGGTGAAAATAGTTTGATAATTAAGTAAAATAACAGTTGTAATGTTATCTTGATTGATTGTTCGAATTGTGCTAGAATAAATGATAAAAACTGATGGAGGAGTTATGAAAAAAGATGAGTTTCAAATAGAAGATTTAATAAACATACTTAGTGAATGTGGACTTACAGAAATTAGTTATGAAGAAAATGAAAATTTAAAGATAAAGATAAAAAAATCTCCAGTTGAAAAAGTAATAAAGCAAAAAGAGGTAATAAAAAAAGAGTTACCTCAAAAAGATGAGAATATAAAAAATGTTCTTTCAACAGGTATAGGGAAATATTTTTATGAAGATAAAATAAAGGTTGGAGATAAAATAAAAGTAGGTCAAGACTTAGGATATATATATGTAATGGGATTAAAAACTCCTTTAAAAGCTACAGCAACAGGAGAGATAATAGATATTACAGTAAAAGATGGTGGAGTTGTTGATTACGGAAAAGTGTTACTAAAAATAAAGGCCACAGCAAGATAATTGGGAGGATTTTATGTTTAAAAAAATACTAATTGCTAATAGAGGTGAAATAGCTGTTAGAATAATAAGAGCTGCAAAAGAGTTAGGGATAAAGACAGTTGCTGTTTATTCTGAAGCAGATAAAGAGAGTTTACATGTTAGATTGGCTGATGAGGCTATTTGTATAGGTGGACCATTAAGTACAGATTCATATTTAAAAATACCTAATATATTAGCAGCAGCAGAGATAACAGGAGCAAATGCAATTCATCCAGGGTATGGATTTTTATCTGAAAATGCTAGATTTGCTAGAATTTGTGAAACTCATAACATAACATTCATAGGACCTAGCCCAGAAGCTATTGAAAGCATGGGAGATAAGGCAACTGCTAGAAAAACAGCAATAGAAAATTCAGTACCATTAACAAATGGAACAGGGATTGTAAGAAATATAGAGGAAGCAAAAAAAGAAGTTGAAGAAAGAATAGGATACCCAGTAATGGTAAAAGCTACTGCAGGTGGCGGCGGAAAAGGTATGAGATTAGCTAGAACTGCAGATGAGTTAGAGAGTAAAATCATAGCTGCTCAAACAGAAGCAGAAGCAGGATTTGGAAATCCAGATGTCTATATAGAGAAATTTGTTGAAAATCCTAGACATGTTGAAATTCAAATAATAGGAGATAAACATGGAAATGTTATTCATTTAGGAGAGAGAGATTGTTCTATACAAAGAAGACATCAAAAACTAATTGAAGAATCACCTTCTTATAAGCTACCTTCAAAAGTAAGAAAAGCCATGGGTGAAGCAGCAGTAAAATTAGCTAAATCAATAAATTATGATTCAGCAGGAACATTAGAGTTTTTAGTAGATAAAGATGATAACTTCTACTTTATGGAGATGAATACAAGAGTTCAAGTTGAGCATACAGTAACAGAAATGGTTACAGGAATAGATATTATAAAGTTACAAATCAAAGTTGCTGAAGGAGAAAGAATCAATATTTCGCAAGAGGATGTTGTAATATTTGGTCATGCTATAGAGTGTAGAATAAATGCAGAAGATACAAAAGCTGGATTTTTACCTTCACCAGGAATTTTAGAAACTTATATTGTACCAGGAGGACCTGGAGTTAGAGTAGATTCACATTCTTATCAAGGATA
>JBOFLW010000097.1:0-1711 GCA_051658065.1 Cetobacterium sp. | reverse complement strand
ATTTTTTTTGATGTATACTTTACGATATAGTTGTTTTTAAAGGAGAAGATTTTTTATGAGTATAACAGAAAAAGACATTGACCTTCAGATGAAAAAGGCTTTGGAAAAGGTTCCCTTTGAAATAAAAAAAATTAAATTTGTATTAGCTTTAGTTAAAACATTAAAAAAACTAAAAATGATTTTTAAAATTTAGGAGGATGAATTAATATGACAGAAGAATTATTAAAAAAAATAGAGAGAATCAATGGTGAATTTGAAAGCAGAGATTTCTTCATAAAAGAAGATATTATCGAACTTTTCGAAGAAAGAACAGATTTAGCAGAAAAGTTAGATGCTATAAAGTTTAAAAAAATAGAATTCTTTAATATTGAAGAAGAGAATTGTGTTGGATTTACTTTAGAAGACGTTCAAGTTAATTTCTTTATTGAATTTGGAGAAGATGAAGAGGGCGAGTGGTACGAAGCTACTGCTGAAATAATATCTTTCTAAGTTTAAAAAATACCGAAGCTATATAGCTTCGGTATTTTTTATTTTTTGAACTGCATTTAAAAATTCATCCATTGTAATTCCATATCTATTTAATTTTGATAACATCTGTTTAGCATTTGAATATCCTATTCTCAACTCTGTTCCTAATTGTTCTCTTAAATTTTTAGACTCAACAAAACCAGAAAGTTTATAATCTATTAAAAGATTCATTGTAAATATACCTTCAGTTGTGTGAACTACTTCACATTTTGCATTTTCTAAAGCTTTAATAATTGCTTCTGGATTTGCATTTTCAACTCCTATATCACCATCTTTTGAACCTTCTTTTCTACTGATATAAGCTTGTTTTGCTTCTGGGAAAAATTTAAGAATATACTTTCTTAATTCTTCTCCTACGAAGTCTGGGTCTGTTAGAACTATAATCCCTTTATTTTCATAAGCAACTCTTAATTTTTCAATATTACCTTTTTTTCTAATTGCAAAACCATTTGTTTGTATAATTTCAGCATCTACTGCTGCTTTTACAGCAGAGATATCATCTCTTCCTTCTACAACAATAACTTCTTTTATTCTTTTTTTCATAATATATTTATTCCTCTCATTTTAAAAATATTTTTAACTTTTCTAATTTAAATTGTAACATTTTTTTTAATTCAATACTATTTTTTATTTAAAAAATCATTATAGGACTTATAGCTTGTGATTAAAATATTTAATTATAAGTTGACATTTTAATTGGTTATATGCTAGAATGTTTCAAAAGTAAATACAAATATTCGTATATGTTGCAAATATGGTGCAACGTTTCTACAACTAACCATTAATTAGTTTCTATGAAAAAAAGTCAAAGGGATAAGTCTACTTTCTATTTTTTATAGTATAGTATATTTATCTCTTTTTATTATATTTTGGAGGTTTTTATGAAGAAAAATAGCATCATTATTCTTGACTTTGGTTCTCAATACAACCAATTAATCGCAAGAAGAGTAAGAGAAATGGGAGTTTATGCAGAAGTTGTTCCTTACTTCGAACCTTTAGAGGATATTTTAGCTAGAGAACCAAAAGGTATTATCCTTTCTGGTGGACCTGCTTCAGTTTATTTAGATGGATCACCAACAATTGATAAGGCATTATATGAGCACGGGATTCCTGTTTTAGGAATTTGCTATGGAATGCAATTAACTTCTCAATTACTTGGAGGTTTAGTTGAAAGAGCTGACAA
>JBOFLW010000096.1:0-1145 GCA_051658065.1 Cetobacterium sp. | reverse complement strand
AACTTCAAACACCTGTATCTCAACAAGTACTGGTCCTACAGAACTTTTCCAAGTAGGAAAACTTACTAGCACGATGAGCTTGTTCCAACCAAAAAAAGAAAATGCAGTATCAATATTGTGGATCAAAAGATACAGCCATAAAACCAAACCGAATTGACCAATACTCATTCAACATTGAGGAATGGCACCATGAGCAATGATCCAAAAAGGAACATTGGATAAAAACCTGCTTGCTGCAACAACCAGCTATCCCATTTCACTCAAAGGAGATAAGAGGCATGAACTCCTCCCAGAGTGGAGACGCCTCGGATGGTGGAGAGGGTGAGACAGTGAAGATCTGCTTGGAACTTTATGTAAACGGGCCGAGGCATGAACTCCTCCAAGAGTGGAGATGCCTCGGATGGTGGAGAGGGCGAGACAGTGAAGATCTGCTTGGAACTTTATGGAAGGGGGCCGTTCCGCCGGGCGGCGGACCGTTCCGCCGGGCGGCGGACCGTTCCGCCGGGCGGCGGACCGTTCCGCCGGGCGGCGGCACAGCACCAGTCAAAACTTCAAACACCTGTATCTCAACAAGTACTGGTCCTACAGAACTTTTCCAAGTAGGAAAACTTACTAGCACGATGAGCTTGTTCCAACCAAACAAAGAAAATGCAGTATCAATATTGTGGATCAAAAGATACAGCCATAAAACCAAACCGAATTGACCAATACTCATTCAACATTGAGGAATGGCACCATGAGCAATGATCCAAAAAGGAACATTGGAAAAAACCTGCTTGCTGCAACAACCAGCTATCCCATTTCACTCAAAGGAGATAAGAGGCATGAACTCCTCCGAGAGTGGAGACGCCTCAGATGGTGGAGAGGGTGAGACAGTGAAGATCTGCTTGGAACTTTATGTAAACGGGCCGAGGCATGAACTCCTCCGAGAGTGGAGACGCCTCGGATGGTGGAGAGGGTGAGACAGTGAAGATCTGCTTGGAACTTTATGGAAGGGGGCCGTTCCGCCGGGCGGCGGACCGTTCCGCCGGGCGGCGGCACAGCACCAGTCAAAACTTCAAACACCTGTATCTCAACAAGTACTGGTCCTACAGAACTTTTCCAAGTAGGAAAACTTACTAGCACGATGAGCTTGTTTCAACCAA
>JBOFLW010000095.1:0-1401 GCA_051658065.1 Cetobacterium sp. | reverse complement strand
GTATTCTTTCTCTTATAACAATCCTTGGAATAACTGGAGATTTAGGAACCCCTGTTGCCTCTACTATAAAAGAAAGCTCTTTCTCTTTTGGATTTATTAGCGGATATCAAACTATGGATGCTTTGGCTTCAGTTTTATTCGGTGTAATTATAATAAGAGGGCTTGAAGGAAAAGGAATAAAAAATAAAAGTGAACAAAAAATATTTTTAAGCAATGCTGGCTTTATCGCTGCTATCGGTTTAGGATTAATCTATCTAAGCTTAATCTATTTAGGAGCTCAAATAAGTAGTATCAAAGGATTAACTACTGCCCAAACAACTCTTAAGTTAGCACAAATGACTCTTGGTGATGTTGGTAAAATTGCTTTTGGAATTTGTGTTGCTGCTGCTTGTTTAACAACATCTGTGGGATTAGTTGCATTAGCTAGTGAATGGTTCTCTAAGTTGCTTAAAATCTCATATAAAAAGATGGCTTTTATTGTTTGTATATTTTCAGGTCTTTTATCTGTAGCTGGTCTAGATTATATAATCGGTTTATCTGTACCTGTTTTAATTATCTTATATCCTATTACAATCGTATTGATATTGCTTAATATATTTGAAGTTAAAAACCATATTACATTTAAAAGTGTTGTTGGAATTACTCTTGCTGTAAGTATAGCTGAATCTTTTAAAATTGACCTTAGCTTTATTCCGTTAGCGAAAGCTGGATTCCCTTGGATAGTTCCTGCTTTAATAACTTTTGCTGGAAGTATGCTATTAAAGTATGAAAAAACACCTATAAAAAATATGTAATTTTATATTTTCCATAGAAAAAGGACTACTAAAAAGTAGTCCTTTTAAAATTCTATTTAAACATCAATTCTACAACAGAAAAGAATCCAATTACCCACATAACAGGTTTTACATGATTTGCTTTTCCATTAAATATACATACTAATATGTAAGATATAAATCCAAATGAAATTCCTATTGAGATACTATATGTTAACGGCATCATTATAATTATTAAAAAACAAGGTATTGCAACTTCAATGTTATGAAAATCTATATTTAATAAATTCTTAAACATATAAACTCCAACTAATATTAATGCTGGTGCTGTTGCAAATGCTGGTACAATTCCTATTATTGGAGAGAAAAATAAAGATATTGCAAATAACGTTGCTGTTGTTAGCGCTGTTAATCCTGTTCTCCCACCTACAGCTATTCCAGATGCCGACTCAACAAAAGTTGTTGTTGTTGATGTTCCTAATAGAGATCCTATTACAGTAGCCATAGCATCTGCTTCTAATATTTTACTTACATTTTTTATTTTACCTTTTTCATCAATCATCTCCGCTTCGTGAGCACAAGCCATTATTGTACCTAATGAATCAAATAAATCTACGAACATAAATGA
>JBOFLW010000094.1:0-1168 GCA_051658065.1 Cetobacterium sp. | reverse complement strand
AGAGCAATGGGAAGAGCAGATATAATAAGAAAACCAACAGCACACATTGTTGTGGCAGTGTCTGAAAAGTAGTAAGGAGGTAAGACTGTGGGACAAAAAGTAGACCCTAGAGGACTGAGACTTGGAATAACAAGAACTTGGGATTCTATCTGGTATGCAGATAAAAAAGAATACGCAAAGTTCTTCCATGAAGATATAAAAATCAGAGAAATGATTAAGAAGAATTACTTCCATGCGGGAATTTCGAAGGTAAAAATCGAGAGAACTTCTCCATCACATGTTGTAGTTTTAATTCACACAGCTAAAGCTGGAATAATCATTGGAAGAAAAGGTTCTGAAATAGAAGCTTTAAGAGCAAAACTTGAAAAGTTAACAGCTAAGAAAATTACTGTTAAAGTTCAAGAAGTTAAAGAATTTAACAAAGATGCAACTTTAGTTGCTGAAAACATTGCTACATCTATCGAGAAAAGAGTAGCTTATAAGAGAGCAGTAAGCCAAGCTGTTATGAGAGCTATGAAGTCTGGAGCAAAAGGAATCAAAGTTATGGTTTCTGGAAGATTAAATGGTGCTGAGATCGCAAGATCTGAATGGGTAGTAGAAGGAAAAGTACCTCTACATACATTAAGAGCAGACATTGATTATGCTACAGCTACAGCACATACAACTTACGGAGCTCTTGGAATCAAAGTTTGGATCTTCCACGGTGAAGTACTTCCAACTAAAAAGGAAGGAGGGGAAGCGTAATCATGTTAATGCCTAAAAGAACAAAACATAAAAAAATGTTTAGAGGAAGAATGAAGGGTACAGCTCAAAGAGGTAACACTGTTGCTTTCGGAGATTACGGATTACAAGCCCTTGAACCAGCATGGATAACAAACAGACAGATTGAATCTTGTAGAGTTGGAATCAACAGAACATTCAAAAGAGAAGGTAAAACTTTCATTAGAATATTCCCAGATAAGCCAATCACTGCTAGACCAGCTGGAGTGAGAATGGGTAAAGGTAAAGGAAACGTAGAAGGTTGGGTAGCAGTAGTTAAACCTGGAAGAATAATGTTCGAGGTATCTGGTGTTACTGAAGAGAAAGCTATAGCAGCTTTAAGAAAAGCTTCTATGAAACTTCCTATTAGATGTAAGATTGTAAAAAGAGAGAATGGTGGTGAGAACTA
>JBOFLW010000093.1:0-1300 GCA_051658065.1 Cetobacterium sp. | reverse complement strand
ATAGTAATTGGAACTATTCCACCAAGATTTTTACTAACCTCTATTCCGATAGGTGTTGTAATAGATTTTGGGATGAATGATATTAAAAGAGCTTTATCAATACCTAATAATTTTGATAATATTATAGTACAAGATATTGTAGTAATAGCTCCAACTAATCCACCTACTAAAATAGGTATATAGTATTTTTTTAATAAATTTAGTTGTTTATATAGTGGCACTGCTAAAAGTACAGTTCCAGGAATTAAAAAGAACTCTATCATATCTCCACCTTTTGAATAATACTCTAAAGGTATAGAGAAGAAATATAAAAATCCAAGAACAAGAGCTGAACCTACAAGTAATGGATTAAATAATGGGAAATTAGTTTTTTTAAATAGGTACTGACCGATTTCAAAAGCTAAAAAGCTGATAGTTAGTCCAAATAAAGGGTTATTTAGTAATTCCATTTTTTTTCTCACCTCTTCTGATTAAAAAGTTAACAACAGTTCCAGTTGTTGCCATTGTAATTATTGTAGTTAAAACAATTAAAAAGATAACTCTGAAAAAGCTACTTTTTAGTAGATCAATATAATTTAACATTTTTACAGCTGGTGGTAAAAACATTAAAAGCATACTGCTTAAAATAGTATTTGTAGTTTTTTCAATCTGTTCAATTTTTAAAATTTTAGTTATTAAAAGGGTTAGAAGAAAAAACATACCTAAGATTGTTCCTGGAATAGGAAGAGAAAATAGTTGTGAACAAAGAACGCCTGAATAAGTTACAGCAAAAATGATTAGAATTTCTAAAAACATAAATTTGTTATTGAATTAAAATAATTTAATACTCAATAACATTTCACCTCCGAAAAATAAATTCTTTAACAATTGTAGATTTTATCACTCCTGAAACTTTTTTTCAATAAAAAATATGTTTAAAACTTAATCTTTTTTTAAAAAAAATTGATTTTTTCAAAAAATTGAGGTAATATCAGCTTAGTGAAGTTTTTAAGATTACAGGAGGGATTAAAATGTCATACGTATTTTACATGCCAACAATTTCTTATATGGGGAAAGGTTCAGTAAAGGATTTAGGTAAGGAGATTCACTCTAGAGGATTAAAAAAAGCATTGATAGTAACAGATGAAATTTTAGTAAAAATTGGTTTAGTTGAAAAGTTAACAGATTTGTTATATGAAAATAAAATAGGTTATACTATTTTTGATGAAACAAAACCAAATCCAACAGTGACTAATGTTAATGATGGATTAAAGCAATTAAAAGATAATGGTTGTGACTTTGTAATATCATTTGGTGGAGG
>JBOFLW010000092.1:0-8648 GCA_051658065.1 Cetobacterium sp. | reverse complement strand
GCTTTCGGTCTTTCCGTTTATCCATTATTTTATTTTTGTATTAGGTTTTTTAAGATGTTACACGTATATTACTAACTTTTTAATTTTTTCCTTTTTTTATTTTGAAAATATTTTTTCAAAAACTTGACATTCGATTTAGTAATGAATATACTTACTTTAATTATTTTAATCATCAAATGTTTTAGGAGGCCTTGGAATATGAATATGAATATGAAAAAAATTAAACTTAGTGATTATGAAGTTGATAGCTTAAAATTTTTAGAAGTTTTAGCTAATGGAGTTTTCTTTAAATCAAAATATTTTAACGTTAACATCAATAAAAAGAATGGTAAAGATGATGCTTTATTCGAACAAACTCTCCAGTATAAACTAAGTGATTTAGATTTTTTAGAAATAAACTATGATCAATTAATAGAATTAAAAATTTTAAAGAAAAAATAATTAAATTTAAAAAATTTATATATAACTTATTTTTTTACATTGTATATAGTTGTTATATTGTTAATATTGTTTAATTGTTATGTACAAAAAAAACACGTGTTATTTAGGCTTTTAGCCTTTGATTTTATTGGGCTAGATTGATTTTATATGACCACGTATTACTGGGGGTTACTTCACGTATTACTGGGGGTTACTTCACGTATTACTGGGGGTTACTTCACGTATTACTGAGGGTTACTTCACGTATTACTGAGGGTTACTTTCGTTTTTCCACGTATTATTGGGGGTAATATCCACTTTTTTAGGTGACCACGTATTACTGGGGGTATCTTTTTGATGTTTTTAGACATTTTTTTGAAAAAATATGCTAAAATATTATTAAATAACTTATTTTTTTTAAAGTAACCCCCAGTAATACGTGGTTATAAATTTAATTTTTAAGGAGCAAAATATGGTAGTATGGTATGAAGAAGAAGAAGTTGGTTCTCCAGAAAAAGAAATTGTTGAAGAAAACTTTTTTATGGATGAAAATCTTATTAAAAATAAAGCTTTAATTAGAGTTGATATAAACTTAATACAGTATCCTCTTTTTTCAAAAAATACAAAACGAAAAGTAAATCAAATAGTCAAATATTTTTTTAATAAAAATAGAGACACATATATTAATATTACGCCTAAAGCAGGTGACTATATTCCAGGTGAATTAGAAGAAAAAGTATTTATTGCTTTATTGAAAATAATGAAAAAGAAAGGAATGCCCAGAGTATTTGTTGTAACACTTTTAGAATTAAAAACAGAATTAAAACTAACTACAAAAGATTATGTAAAAAGAATTAGAGAAAGTCTTTCAAGACTAGCTAGTTCAAACTATAATTTTAAAAATACAATGTACTCATCAGCTAATAAATCTATTTTAACAGAAGAGATTGAAACAACAATATTATCTCTTAAAACTATCCAATTAGGTGATAAAGAGAATCAAAACTTTAAAGAACAAATTTCTGATAAAAGAATAAAAGAGGTTTATGAAATTTCAATATCAGATTATTTTTATAATAATATAATGACAAAAGGTTATATGGTTTATAACTCAGATATTTTATTGAATATAGATACAAGTATAGCTCGTGCAATCTATATGTTGATTGAAAAATTAAGATATAATAGTGTTTATTTGAAAATTGATACACTTTTTTTAATCAAAAGAGTTCCTTTAAAATTTAGTTCTAAAAACCCACATAATACGATTAAAACTTTAGAAAGCAATTTTGATGAGCTAAAAGCAAAAAAATTAATTAAAGATTTTAAATTCATAAAAGAAACAACTTGGGAAAAATCAGAAGTAGAATTTATATTTTACGAAACTTCACAAGATGAAAAACAAGTCCGATTTTTTGAAGATTTTAATGATTTTAAATCTATCTCTACTCGACTAACAATATCTGCAACTGAACTTGATATTGTTAAAAAGGATTCAAAAACTGTTATTACAAAAGAACTATTAGATCAATTATTTAATAGTTTACCTAATTCTGCTAAAAAATTAAAATCAATGCCTAAAACATTACTAGATAGTATTGAAAAATATGGTGAACAAAAAGTAAAATTAACTATTTCATACATGAAAAAACAAAAGAATTTAAATAGTCCTAGAGGATTTTTCTTAAAATCACTAGAGAATGATTGGGCAGCAACTATTGAATTAGAAAATTTAGCTAAACTTCCACTAAAAAAAAATACAGAAGCTATTGTTTCAGCTTTATCTGAAAAAGATATTATTTTAGAAGAAAAAAAATATTTAGAATTAGAAAAAAAATATGATTTATTAACACAATTTGAAAAAGAAAAAATTGAAAATAGTGCGTTTGAAAATTATATAAAGCTTTGTGGTTCAAATACTAAAATTCAAAAAATAGCTTTTAAAGCTGGAAAACGAAAAATAATATTAGATTTTTTATCTGAAATTAATTTTTTTGAAGTTTATGATATTTCAACAAAAAGTGAATTAAAAAAAGAGACTGTTGTCGAACAACCTATAGAGATAATTTCAAAGAAAAAAGAAGTCAACGTCTCTAATATTGAACTTTTAAGTTTGGCTAAAGAATATTTGAATAATTTGTTGATAATTCTAGAAGGTGATTTTTCAAAAGATGAACTTTTAAAATTAAAAATGAATATAACCAAAGAGATTTTGTCTGGAACAATTTCAACGATAGATGATGTTCAAGAAAAAGTTGAAAAAATATTGTTATCAAATTAATAGGTTTACGATGTAAAAATCCATCTCTAAAATTTTAGAGATGGATTTTTACATATAATTTTTTAAAATTTGAAATTCTTTTAGTGTAAGCTCTGAAAAAAGTTTCTTTCTAAACTCCTGTTGAATAATAACACCCATATTTAAACCTTTTTCTTCAAACTTTGAAAACAACTTCAAAAGTTCTTTAATTTCATCTTCTGTAACTTGACGATTTAAATCATTAGTTTTTACACTAGATTTTCTTTCTTTAAAACTTATTTCTCCTATTTTAAAATATTCTTCTCGATTTTTTAAGTACAACTCTTTATTCTGAATTAGAAATCCTAACAAAGAGTTGGCATGTTCCTTATCTAAATCAACTGCCTCAAAGAGAGCTCCTAACATAATAAGATTTCGAGCTCTCTTTTTTCTTTTCAAACTATTATTTTTAGATAAATTCAAATTATTTTCACGTTCAATTTTTTCAAGTTTTAATTTATTTTTTCTTAATTTTTCATTAAGTTCATCAATTTTCAAAAATACCACCCCTATTTTTATGCTTGTTTCATAGATACTGTAAATTTCTTAAATTCTTTTAAAAAATTTAAGAAGGAAAAAATAAAAGCTAAGAGTAACATAGAAGCAAAAGAAGTCACAGAGTGCACGTTTAAGTGTTTCTCTAAATTGCTTCGCAAATTTAGAGAAACACCGTGTAAAGATTTTTGACCTTTCAGGTGTCTTCGACTTTTAATCAGGAGGTGAATTTATGGCTAATTATCACTTAAATATTTCATATGGTAAAGTTGGAAAAGGAGCTTCACATGTTGATTATATTCTTGGAGAAAATAAGTACTTTGCAAAACAAAAAGAAATTTTATACTCTAACCATGATTTTCCTGAGTGGGCAGATTCACCTAAAAATTTTTGGAAAAGTGGCGATGAAAAAGAACGAGTAAATGGTATTGTATATAAAGAAATTCGAATTTCTCTTCCAAATGAGTTATCTGAAATACAAAATATTGAACTTTTAAATCAATTTTTAGAAAAATTACTAGAGAACAAATATCATTACTCTGTTGCAATTCATTCAAAAGAAAGTTCATACAAAAATGAAATATTAAATATACATGCACATATAATGTTTTGCACAAGGGAAAAGGATGAAATAGAAAGAACCAAAGACAATTTTTTCAAAAGATTTAATTCTAAAAATCCAAAATTAGGTGGATGTAAAAAAAATCCAATTTGGGAAAACAAAGATAAGCTTTTAGAGATAAGAAAATTATGGGAAAATATTCAAAATGAATATTTAAATAAATATAATGGCCTTTCTAAAGTATCTTGTGAAAGTTTAGAAAAACAAAAAAAATTAGCTATAGAAAATGGTGATTTATTACTTGCTAAATCTTTAGATAGAGAACCTGTTAATGTAGATAGTTATCTTTTAAAAAAGCCAACTGATAAATTCACAAAAAAAGATAAATTAAAATTAGAACATTTCAATTTAACAAGAGAAACAAAAGAGTTATCTGAAGAAATTTTAAAAATAGAAAGATTAGAATTAGAAAGAAATAACTCTAAATCTATTTTAAATGAAATTGAAACTAAGTTAGAGAATACCTCTCAAAAGAAACCTACACATAACATGAACAATGATTTTGACACCTTTAATCAAACTATGGTAGACATTAAAAATTGTCAAAAATCGATTACAAATTTAGAACGTCAACTCAATAATTTAGAAACCACAAGTTACAATATTCTTACAAAAGGTAAATATTCAAAATTGCAAAAGTCTTTAACTAAAAATAATTTAGATATAGATTCTTTTAATACTAAAATTAAACATAATATTGGAACTAAAAAAGAGATTCAATTTTTGAAATATAATATTGAAAAATTATTGGCTTCAAATATAGAAATATTAAGTGAAATTGAAAGCATAAAAAAAAGTTATTTAGATCCAAATATGAAAAATAAAAAAATAAGAATAGAGAAAAGTTTTGAATTGAAATTAATAGAAAAATTAACAATAGAAAAAGCTAGATTACTAGATAAAGAAAAAATAGCCGAAATAATCCACAAAACAGCTCTAAAAACTACTCCAGAGCACATCGACGACTATATAGTCGTAAAAAATGAAGAAGCCCTTAAATCGAATTTAAACGGATTGAAATATGAAAAAATTTCAGAGCACTTTAAAAATATAAATTTTGATAATTTAGAACGATTAGCTTTAAATAAATTGACAGGTGGAGTTTATTTTAAAATTATGAATGAATATAATCTGTTAAAAGCAAAAAAATTAAAAATAAATTTAGAATTAGATACTTTAACTGGTTTAAAAACAAAAATTTTTAATTTTAAAAAAATTCAGTTTTTAAAAAGAGAATTAAATCTAGTTCAGAATAATATGAATTCTTTAGATCTTAAATTTAAAAATATACAAAATACTATAGGAGATCAAAAATTATATGATGAAATTCTTATTTTATATGAATTAAATAAATCTATTCAAAATAAGTTTTCGAAAAAAAGTGAATCTTTTGTTCTTCTTAAGAAAAATTCAGAAGAGCTTGTAAAGTTTGCTAAAATATTTAAAAAACAAATATGTAAAAATATAGATAAAAGTAATTTAAATCAAAAAAATGTTTTTGTTAACTTAAGAGGAAAAATATTGGGAAATTATAATTGCGATATACAATCTAAAAACAAAGATTTTGATATTGATTTTAGCTAGTTTTTTTCTCTTTTTTTCAACACTCTTGTTTCTTGTTGTTTTTTTGTTTATATTGTTTCTTTGTTGTGTACAAAAAAAAATAGAAAAAACATATGTTTATGCCTTGATTTTATTGAGTTAGTTTAATTTTTGCTGATACAAATTACCAAGGTATATAATACAAACAACCAAGGTACATAATACAAATTAAGAAGGTATATCACCCAAACAACCAAGGTATATAATACAAATTACCAAGGTATAAATCAATTTTACAAATGAACAAGGGTTACTTTTGGAAAAAAATATTTTATTTAATAACAAACTATGATATTATATAAAAAATACATATGATCAAGGTATAGATTGTGAAATTTTACTTTTTATACCTTCTTAATTTGGGTTTTTCTATATAGTGAATAAGGAGAATTTTATGCCTGAAAATATTAAAGATTTAGTTCATATAGATGAAACAAGTTTTAGTGAAGTGATTGATACAGGACCTACATATTATCTAGAGGAAGATATATCAATAGATGAAAAGTATATCAAAAACAAAGCATTAGTTCGAATGGATATGAACATAGTGCAATTTCCAATTTTTAGTAAAAATACAAAGCGAAAAAAAAATGAGATTACAACGTACTTTTTTAACAAGAATAGAGATACGTTTATAACTGTAAAACCATCAAGTGGAGAACTTATTCCAGGAGAAGGAGAGGAAAAAGTTTTTATAGCTTTAATGAAGTTAATGAAAGAAAAAGGAATGATGCAAGAATTTTTTGTTACTGCAAAAGAGATTAAGGATGCTTTAAAAAGTAATTCTAATAATTACATAAGTGAAATTAAAAAGTGTCTTTTAAGATTAGCTGAAACTAGTTATAACTTTAAAAATACAATGTATTCAAATGAGATGAATACAATTTTGAAAGAAGAAGTAAGTACTCATATTTTAACTTTCAAATCAAATAGATTAGAACTTTCAGGAAATGAAAATATAAAAAAAATGATAAAAGATGGTCGAGTAAAAGAGGTTTATTCAATTAGAATTTCTGACCATTTCTATAAAAATATAGTTAAAAGAGGATATTTAGTATATGATGCAGATATCTTATTGGATATTAATTCAAGTGTTTCAAGAACTATCTATATGCTTATTGAAAAAATCAGATTTGAAGAATTGTATGTAAGAGAATCAATTTTTGCCTTAATAAAAAAGATTCCTTTGAAATATGAAAAAAAAACCTTATCAATAACTATAAAAACTATTGAAAAAGCTTTAAATGAATTAAAGCAAAAAAATCTCATTAAAGATTTTAAATTTGTTAAAACTTCAACATGGTTAGAATCAGATATCGAATTTTTCTTTGACGAAACTCATAATATCTTAAAAAAAGAACGGTTTGAAGAAGATAATAGAGATTTAAAAAACATTTATAACAGTTTAGCTATTAGTTTTACAGAGAAAAATATTGAAGATGTAAAACCTTTTGTTTCTGTTACAAATGAAATGATATTTGAAATTTTAGATAAAATGCCTTTAAAAGCTAAAAATTTAAAATCTATGCCAAAAGCAATAAAAACAGCAATAGAAGAACATGGATATCATAAAGTTAAAGCTACAGCTTTATATATGGCAGTTCAAAAAAAATTGACAAGTCCAAGAGCATATTTTTTAAAAGCACTCGAAAATAATTGGGCTGATGACATCTTGTTAAATGTGAATCAATATGATAAATTATCTCCAGACTTATCTTCAGTTCAAAACAAATCAGAAATAGATGAAAATAACAATTCTAATTTTGACGAAAAAATATTAAAATTTTATGACAACTTATCAGAAAATGAAAAAAAAGATATTGAAGAAAAAACATATATTGAGTATATTAAAGAGTGTGGTCAAGAGGGGAAAATTCAAAAATTAGCATTTGAAGCTGCTAAACAAAATCTTATTTTTAAGTATATAAAAAAATATAAACTATATGAGCAATCAGATTCATCTTTACCAGAAAAAAATACTGATATAAAAGTATCACCTGAAGTTGAAATAGTAGATGAAACTAATCGTGTTTTAAGTGATCGAAATGCATTTAATGAATATATAGATGGCAATATAGAGATGTATAAAATGGCATTTAATTTAACTGCAGAAGAAGCTTATAAAATAAAAAGAGAGATTTTTTTAGAGCTTACAACTAAATTCATGTTAAAAACCTTAACTTTGGAAAAATTAAATGAAACAATTATAAATAAGTTTAAATAATAATTTTGACTGAACTTACTGGGAGGAAAAAATGGGAAAAATAATTACAATCAAAAATAATAAAGGTGGTGTTGGAAAGTCTTGGCTTACTTTGCAACTCGCTCATATTCTTTCAAATATTGCTGAAAATAAAGTTTTAGTTTTAACTTCTGATTCACAGAATAATGTAATGCTGTATGCAGGTATTGATATTGAATTTACAAAGGGCTTAGAACATTGGTTAGATAAAGGTGATGGAGATATGATAGCTCTTAGAAATAATTTATACTATATCCCTTTAAATAGTAGTAATTTTAAAAGAGGCTTTGATAAAAAACTAAAGGTTTTAATGGAAAAATTAAAAACAGAGTATGACTATATTTTAATTGATTCAGTTCCAATATTGAATATAGATAAATGTTTTTTAGAGCTTGCTGATAGTATTGTTATTCCAACTATGTTAGATACAGCTAGTTGTAAAGGTATTTTAAATCTATCAAATGAAGTTGATTTATCAAAAGTAAAAGCAATTGTACCAAATAAATTCTCAAAAACAAAAGCTGAAAAGTTTTGGAAGAATATTTTAGGTGACTTTTTAAAAGGAAATTCTATTTATTTTGCTGAACCAATCCCACAGATGGCATTTTTAGCTGAATTGACTCATCAGGGAAAAACAATTTTAGAAAGCAGTTCAAAAAAAATTGATGATGTACAAAACAATTTAATAGAGCTTGCTAAGGTGGTTTGTTAATGAAAAAAATTAATTTGAAAATAGCTAATAAACTAGGTGAAAAATTCAAAGAGGTAACTGAAGTAGTAACAATTGAAGACAAATATATTCCAATTTTAAATTATGACCAATTTGAACTAGAGAGTTTTGAAAAAAACTTACTAATTTCATTTGAAGAAAAAGCTATCCATCACGTTAAAGAGCTTTCTAAAAACACAATTGCTTTATCTAAAATTTTTTATGAAGCTCAAACTACATTAGCATCAGCTGGATCAGG
>JBOFLW010000091.1:0-3275 GCA_051658065.1 Cetobacterium sp. | reverse complement strand
CTAGGTTTATTATTTCATTGGCTATTCCCATTTGACCAAGTCCCATAGCGCCAACAAAAACAATGATAGCAACTTTTGATACAAGTGCTATTTGATTTTTATTCTCTAGAGAAGTATTTATTATTATTTTATTTACATAATTTGCAATAACTATTCCTATTGCAACTATGATTATTCCTAAGAAAATATCTCCTAATAATATAGTTAACTTCAAACTTAAATTTTGTAAAGAACCTAAATTTAATATTTCAACAGATTGTATTATTGCAAAGTATAGAATTAAAATTTTTGATACTTTACCAACTAGTTTTGAATAATTGTTTTCTGTTACTTTTAAACCTGCTTTTTCTAAATATGAATCAAATTTTAATCCTGTTAATAGGCTCATAATAATATTTTCAATAATTTTTCCAAAATAAATAGCTATTGTAATAATTAATACAACTCCAATTAAATTTGGAATATAATTAAACAAAACATTTAACATATTTATAACTGGTGAAATTATAACTTCTAATCCTAAATAGTGTAATGATGCTGAAAATACTGGAATAAGAATCAATATATATACTATATTAGATATAATACTTGAAAGTTTTCCTTCAAATAAAACTTTTCCATCTACACTTAATTTATCATCTAATTTAAATGATTCTATTACCCCTTTCAAAATATCTCTTAATTTTGAAGCTATAAACCATCCTACAATTAAAACCAAGAAAGCACCTATTAAACTTGGAATATAATTTAAAAACTTTGTCAACATATCTGTTATTGGAATCAAAATTTTATCAAGTTTTAATGCTGATAATACTCCAGGCAAAATTAGTATAAAAACTAAAAGAGATATAATTTCACTAAATACTTTAGCCAATGATACATTGCTCTCTTTTGAATTAATTTTTTCATCTATTTTAATTTTATTAAAAAATAACTCTGAAAATTTTTGTGCTAATTTAGCTAATAAAATAGCTACTAACAATAAAACTACTCCACCTAAAACATTTGGTATATAAGAAAATATCGGATCTAATAAATTTAATATTGGATTAACAAGTCTACTAAATCCTAATTTTTCCATTATTACACCTATTATAAATACTATTAATATATAGTAAATAAATTTTAGTAAAGTTTTTATAGTATATGTTCCTGTTCCTCCTTCTTTTCCTGTTATTTCATGCTCTAAATTTGAAAATAGTTTCGTTTTAGTAAACAAAGACTCTAATTTATTTATAAATAACGATGCCAAAGCTAATCCAACTAAAAATATTATTATTGAAGCTATAATATTTAAAGTTAAATTATTAAAAATTAAAATTTTAAATTCTTCCATACTACCATCCTCCTATTTCTTCTATTTTATTTATAATTGCGTAGACTAAAAAAATAGCTATAAAAAATATAATTGATATCATATACATCACTCCATGTTTTATAGAATTTCATATATTTTAATTACTATTTTTTTATTCATTTCTTTTTTTAATCTTTACTTTTTTATTAAAATTATGGTATTAGTATTGTATAGGAGGTGATTTATATTTTATTTGTTCGTTTATTTTCATTTTTGTTTTTATTTACTATTATCGGCTGTTCTAATAATAAAGACTATCTTTGGCAAGATAGTCAAACTGCTATAATCAATTCTCACAAACTTCAACAAGGCGATATTATTATTAAAAACAAACTTTTTTCAGATCCTCTGTCTTGGCTTGGACATAGTTCTGTCATGATTAATTCTTCACAAATTGGTGATTTTCCTATGCCTGGAAAAAATTACTATACGATTACATCAAAATCATGGCTTAATGAAAAAGACAGGAAAATAATTGTTTTAAGATATAAAAACTTTGATAGTCTTTTTAAAAAACAGTTTTCATATAATATTAAAAAATATGGAAATGGAAAATATCGTACTTCTTTTTTCAAAGAAAATGGTAAAGATTTTTATTGCTCTAAATTTGTTTGGTTTTTATTTTATCAAACTGCAAAAGATTTGAATTATCATTTAGACTTGGATAGTGATGGTGGTCTAATTATTTTCCCATTTGACTTTATCGGCTCAAATGATTTAGAGCAAATAATTTTATAGTTTGTTTTAAAATATTGACCTCTCTTTTCAAAAGGTGTATAATTAAAGACAGTAAAAAAACATAGAAGGAGATTTTTATGGATAGGCAAGTTACAATCGAATCAATTAAATTAGTTGAACAATTAAAAAAAATATTTCCTAACGATGGCTATCATCTAATTAGCATGCAAGAAAAAAGTTATATTTGGGAAAAAAATATGGATATTTCTAAAGAGAAACCATTAAAAGAAATTGACAGTGGGATTAAGACTAGAGATTTTTTAAACTCTTCAGAAATAAAATTTTTTGATACTCTTTATGGAAATATAAAACCTGAAACGCTTATCAATTTTAATTTAAATCCTAAATTAATTGAAAACAAAGGTACTGAAGATACTAAAACTCTTATTTTAGGAGAAGATTTTATTAATGAAGAAAATAAAAGAGTTTTAAAATTTACTTTTTTAAACTTTAGAGAGTTAGATTTAAATGAATTAAAAGATAAAAATCTTTCTGAAAAAGAATTTATCAACTCTTTAATTGATAGTTTTCATCCAGATGAAGTGAAAGAAGTTATTGAGAATAAAAGTTCTAATTATATTCTTTTTGAAACTGAAAAGTTTGTTATTCCAGCTATAATAGTTTTAATTACTTCTATTATTTATATAGTATAATCAAAAAAATAAAGGATTTTATTCTTATTGTAGTATAAACGATTTGAATCTATTTTATTATATTTGGAGGACTATTATGTATTATAGAGAATATTTTTTTTATCTGAAAGAAAGATTGCCTGAAAGGTGTTACAAAATTTTAAAAGAATGTTATGTCTCTCATAAGATTGATATTGAAAATGATTTTAAAACTTTAAAAAATTGTACAACAGAAATTGAAATTAATCATATCTCACTCCCTAAATCTGATACATATTATAATTTAGAGTATGAGATACTTTTAAGGGAAAATTTGATTAAAATTGATAATAATTCTGAAAGTAAAAACTATATTTTAGATCGATTTGGGATATACCTTTTACACTATATGAATAATTAAATTAAAAAATGATATATGGAGGATTAATGAAAGACGCTGTAAGTTTTGCAGATACTTTGTATCTTTTGATGGAGGATTTTGAATATACATTAACTGAGCTAGAAGATGATATTTTTTCACTTTTAAGAAGTGAATTTGAATTAACTTT
>JBOFLW010000090.1:0-2327 GCA_051658065.1 Cetobacterium sp. | reverse complement strand
GACTTCTCATCTCTTCCTCCGTTGATTACATATAATAAAGCTTTTGGTAAGTTTACTCTAGCTCCGAAGAATTGCATTTGCTTTCCTATTTTCATTGGAGATACGCAACAAGCGATTCCATAATCGTCACCTAAGTCATGTCTCATTAAATCATCGTTCTCATATTGGATAGCAGATGTATCTATTGAAACTTTTGCACAGAAGTTCTTCCAGTTTTCTGGAGATTTTTGTGACCATAATACTGTTAAGTTTGGCTCTGGAGCTGGACCTAAGTTGTAAAGAGTATTTAAGTATCTGAATGAAGTTCTAGTTACTAAAGTTCTTCCATCAACACCTTCTCCTCCTAAAGCTTCAGTTACCCAAGTAGGATCTCCTGAGAATAAATCATTGTACTCTGGAGTTCTTAAGAATCTGATTATTCTTAATTTGATGATGAATTGGTCGATTAAGTCTTGAGCTTCAGTTTCAGTTAAGATTCCAGCTGCAATATCTTTCTCGATAAAGATGTCTAAGAATGTAGCAGTTCTTCCAACTGACATTGCTGCTCCATCTTGATCTTTTGTAGCTGCTAAGTATGCAAAGTATACCCATTGTACAGCTTCTTTAGCGTTTGATGCTGGCTTAGTTACGTCAAATCCGTAAGAAGCACACATTTTTACGAATACTTTTAAAGCATTGATTTGCTCAGTAATCTCTTCTCTTTTTCTGATGATTTCTTCTGTTAATTCTGGAGATTCAGAGTTCTTTAAATCCATTTTTCTCTCTTGGATTAATCTGTCTACTCCGTATAGAGCTACTCTTCTGTAGTCTCCTATTATTCTTCCTCTTCCGTATGCATCTGGTAAACCAGTTACAATTCCAGATCTTCTAACAGCCATCATATCTTCTGTATAAGCTGAGAATACTCCTTCGTTATGAGTTTTTCTATATCTTGTGAATATTTCTTTTGTTATTGGATCAATTTCGTATCCGTATGCATTAAGAGAGTTTTCAACCATTCTTAATCCACCTTTTGGATAGATTCCTCTTTTTAATGGAGCATCTGTTTGAAGTCCTACGATTGATTCATTTTCTTTTGAAATGTATCCAGGTCCGTAAGTATCAATTGCTTGTGGAGTTCTAGTTTCTGCATCGTAAACTCCCTTTTCAATCTCTACTTTGAACATTTCTGTTAATTTTGACCAAACAGCTTTTGTATTGTCAGTAGCTCCTGCTAAGAATGTTTCGTCACCAGTGAAAGGTGTGTAGTTATTCTGAATGAAATCTCTAACATTAATCTCTTTCTTCCATAAGTTTCCTTTGAATTCTGACCAGTAAGATTGTAAGTTTTCCATCTTTTTTCCTCCTGAATGGATTATATTTTTCATATATTCCAATTATATTTTTAGTTAAAGCTTTGTTAAGCTCAACTTCATTTTCAAGGAAATTATAACACAAATAATAACTAGTGTCAAACTTTTCCATACTTTTTAACGTTTAAATTTATACTAATTTAGTGGTTATTAATTGATTTTTATTTTATTTTTTTTGAGCACTAACCAATTCTCGAACAATTTCATTCAGATTTTTATTATTTTCACCATGTATTCTTTTCAAATCTATCGGTTTTCCTACAGTTATACACACTTTTTTATTTGAATTTATTGCTATACTTTTTCTATTTTGAACAAAAAAAGTTCCATCAATTGTTACTGGTAAGATAAAACCATCTGTTTCTGTAGCTAATTTAAAGCTTCCTTTTTTAAAATTCCCAATTTTCCCTGTTAAACTTCTCTCTCCTTCTGGAAAAATTACTGTAGGATAACCAGCTTTAACTACTTCTACAGCTTTTCTAATACTTTTAATTCCTTCTCTTGGATTTGACCTATCTAAAAATATACATTTACTCATTTTCATCCACATTGAATAAAATGGCCAATTTTCCATCTCTTTTTTTGCTACAAATCCAAGTGGAATATCAAGTGCAGCAACTAATACAGGTATATCTAAGTTGCTTTCATGATTAGAAACAATAACTATTCCATCTTCTCTTTTTAATTTTCGATAAGCTTTTTCATCTAAATAAACAACTTCTAAATCTATTTTGGCAGCTTTTACTAATTTTTTTGATAACTCTTTCAGTATTTTTCTAGCTTCTAAAGGAGCTTTTTCAGCAGACATTTTTTTTATTTTTCCTGCTTTAAATAAAGTTATATATATAAAATTAAATATTCCTACTAGTGTAACTTTTAAAAGTGTTAACATTCTTCCTCCTGCTTTTGATTCATAATTTTTTTGATATTTCCATAAGAGTATCCTTTACGCATCAAGGAAGCTATTTTTTTTTG
>JBOFLW010000089.1:0-7728 GCA_051658065.1 Cetobacterium sp. | reverse complement strand
AATTATATATGATATAATTTAATTTGTTTTTTTATTAACAAAGTCAAGAATTATAAAAAAATAGATAAAGGAAAAATGATAATTATAAGTAGGATGAATGTAAAATATTTGAAAATTTATTAAAACAGAAATTGCTTATAAAGAATAAAAAGGAGGGATTTTTGTGGAGATAGTAGATAAGGTTTTAAGAATTTTAAATGAAGAAATAGTACCAGCTGAGGGGTGTACTGAGCCAATAGCTTTAGCTTATATCGGGAGTAAATTAACAACAATATTAGAGGGTGTTCCAGAAAAAATAGAAATTGCTTTATCTGGAAATTTAATTAAAAATGTTAAAAGTGTTAAAATTCCAAACTCAGAAGGAATGGTTGGAATAGAATCAGCAATAGCTTTAGGTACATTATTAGGAGATTCGTCAAAAGAGTTGATGGTTATATCAAATATAGAAAAAAATAGATTGAATGAAGTTAAAAAATATTTAGATGAAAAGAGAATCGAGGTTACCAAAATAGATGGAGATACAAAACTTCATATGAGAGCAACAGGATTTTTAAATGAAAACATAGTAATGATAGAGATAAAAGACTATCATACAAATATAATTAAAATCGAAAAAAATGGTTTAAAAATAAAAGGTGGCTCATGTGATGAAGTAGCCGATGATAAAATTATGACAGATAAAGAGTTCTTAACTTTGGAATTGATTTATGAGTTGTCAAAAAATATTGATTTAAATCTGATAAGTCCTATATTTGATAAAGTTATTTCTTATAACTCAGCTATAGCAAAAGAAGGATTAAAAAATGATTATGGAATTGGTATAGGAAAAACTTTACATGAAGGAATGGAAGAAGGGGTTTATGGAAAGGATTTAAAAAATAAAATAGTAAGTTTTGCTAGTGCTGGAAGTGATGCTAGAATGAACGGATGTTCTATGCCAGTAATGACAACAAGTGGTAGTGGAAATCAAGGTATGTCTGCATCATTACCAATTATAAAATATTGTGAAGAAAAAGAGTTATCTTATGAGGAATTAATAAGAGGTTTATTTTTCTCACACTTAACAACAATTCATATAAAATCAAATGTTGGAAGACTATCGGCTTATTGTGGAGTTGTCTGTGGTGGAGCAGGAGTAGCTGGATCTTTAGCATTTTTAGATAAAATGCCATTAGAAAGAATTGATTCTGCAATTGAAACAACTTTAGCAACATTATCTGGAATGGTTTGTGATGGTGCAAAAAGTTCATGTGCTACCAAAATAGCAAGTTCAGTAGGAATGGCATTTGATTCTTATTATTTATCAAAGAAAAATAGAAAATTTCAATACGGAGAAGGTATTGTAGGAGAAAATGTGGAAAAAACATTAGCAAATGTTAAAGTTTTAGCTCAAGAGGGATTGAAAAAAACGGACGAAGTAATTTTAGAAATAATGTTAAATAACTAAAATATTTTAGGAGGAAAAATGAAAATAATAATAATCGGTGGAGTAGCAGCAGGAATGTCAGCAGCAGCCAAAGCAAGCAGAGTAGATAAAAAGGCTGAAATAGTAATTTATGAAAAAACAGAGATAGTTTCATGGGGAGCATGTGGATTACCTTATTATGTTGGAGATTTTTTTGAAGATGTAACAGAGATGATAGCAAGACCAGTTGAAGAATTTATAAAAGCAGGAATGAATATAAAAATAAAGCACGAAGTAATAGGAATAAATGTAGATAAGAAAGAATTAACTATTAAAAATTTATTAACAGAAGAGATTTTTACAGATAATTATGACAAATTGATGGTAGCAACAGGAGCTCATGCTATAATGCCACCTATTAAAAATCTATCAACAAAAGGTGTTTATACTTTAAAAGAGTATACAGATGGAATAGTTTTGAAAGAAGAGATGTTAAAAAAAGAAAATCAAGAAATATTAATAGTTGGAGCTGGATATATAGGTCTTGAAGTTGCAGAGGCTGCTAAACATTTAGTTAAAAAAAATATTAGAATAATTCAATTAGGAGATAGAGTTCTTTTAGAAAGCTTTGATAAAGAGATAACTGATATTATGGAAGAAGAGATTAAAAATAACGAATCTTTAAGTCTTCACTTAGAAGAGATTGTAGAAGAGATTATTGAAGAAAATGGAAAAGTAGTAGCAGTAAAAACAAATAAAGGTCAATATTCAGCTGACATTGTTGTAATTTCAACAGGGGTAAGACCAAATACAAACTTCTTAAAAGAAACAGGAATAGAGATGTTATCAAATGGAGCTTTAGTAATAGACCATTATGGAAAAACAAGTATTGATTCTATTTATTCAGCTGGAGATTGTGCAACTGTTCCTCATTTAGTAAGAAGAGAAAATGTTTATATTCCACTTGCAACAACAGCTAATAAAATAGGAAGAGTTGTAGGAGAAAATTTAGCAGGATTAGAAGTTAAATTCGCAGGAACTCTTGGTTCAGCAGCAGTTAAAGTTATGGATTTAGAAGCTGGAAGAACTGGAATTACAGAAAATGAAGCAATAAAAATGGGAATTGATTATAAAACTGTATTTATAAAAGATAAAAATCAAACAAGCTACTATCCAGGAAGAGAAGATATTTTTGTAAAATTAATATATGATGCAAATACAAGAGTTCTTTTAGGAGGACAAATAGCAGGAAAAAAAGGAGCAGTATTAAGAGTAGATTCTTTAGCAACTGCAATTTATTCCAAATTAACAGTAGATGAAATAGGGATGATGGACTTCTGTTATGCACCACCATTCGCTAGAACATGGGACGTAATGAATGTAGCGGGAAATGTAGCAAAGTAATTTAATTTATATAGGGGGTCAAAGTGAATAGTATATTTTTTCAAAATTTTTTAATGATTAGTGATTTAAAAACAGTTATTTTTCTAGGGGTTTTATTGGTAATTTTATATTTAATAAACCTTTTACCAAAGAAAAAATTTAATTTTTCAGCAAAAGTTATGATAGCAACAGTAGTAGGATTAATTTTAGGATTAGTAATTCAATTTACAGCAGGTTTTCCAGAAAATCCTATGGATTTAGTGTTTGTAAGAGAAACAACATTATGGTATAGCTTACTAGGTGGAGGATTTATATCATTAATTAGAATGTTGGTTATTCCTTTAGTTATGGTATCAATAATTCATGTGATTATAAATATGAAGGAAGATGCAAATTTAGGTGATTTGGTAAAAAGAAGTTTAATAGTAACTTTAGTTATGGTTGCTATATCAGTTGGTGTTGGTATATTCTTAGGAGAGATTTTTGAAGTTGGAAAAGTTTCATCAAATGGTGTAGGATCAGCTTTAGTAGATAGTGGAAGAAAGATTAGAGAAGTGAGTAATATAGTTGATACTTTAAAAGCTTTAATTCCATCAAATCCAGTTGAAGCTATGGTTAAATTAAATATTGTTGGATTAGTTATATTCTCTGCAATAGTAGGAGTAGCAGCTAAAAGAATGTCAAAGAAGTATATGGCTATTGTAAAACCATTCTTTGATTTAATAAATGCATTCCAAAAAATAATAGTTTCTATGGCAATGAGTATAATTAGATGGATGCCTTTAGCAGTGGTACCACTTTTAGCAAATACTATTGCTCAGAAAGGTATTGGAGCAATTGCAGAAGTTGGAAAATTTATAGCAGTACTTTACTTAGCAACAGCAATAATGTTTATAATACAAATGATTGCAGTTTCATTCTTTGGATTAAATCCATTGACATATGTAAAGAAAAGTATGTCTTTAATGATTTTAGCATTTACATCAAGATCTAGTGTTGGTTGTTTACCTGTAACAATTTCAACTTTAACAGATAAATTAGGTGTTAGCGAATCAACAGCAAGTTTTGTTGCAAGTTTTGGAACAACAGCAGGAATGCAAGGTTGTGCAGGTATATTCCCAGCATTAACAATTGTATTTGTAACAAATATGAGTGGGCAGCCTTTAGATATAACACTGATAGCTATGTCTATAATAGTTGTTGCAATTAGTTCTTTAGGAATAGCAGGAATACCTGGAACAGCAACTATGGCAGCTTCAGTAGCTTTATCAGGAACAGGATTAGCATCAATGTTCCCATTGATTAATCCAATATTAGCTATAGACCCAATTATAGATATGCCTAGAACAATGTTGAATGTAATAGGATCAGTTACAAATGCTTTAATGGTAGATAAAAGTTTAGGAAGTTTAAATGAAGTAGTTTATAAAGATTTAGATGCAGGAAACGAATCAAATTTAAATGAAGAATAAAAATTGAAATCAAAATCACCTTAGGGTGATTTTTTTTGATTGAAAATAAAAAATTTAAGTGCTAAGATTATTCTTATAATAGATTTTTTTAAAATAAATATTAAGGTGAGAAAATGAATTTAAAAAAACGTGCAATTATAGGAGTACATTTTGGAACAACCTTTGAAGAAACAAGAGAAAAAACAATAGATGTAATCAATGAAAAACTAAAAAAGGAGTTTCAAAATTATGATTTTTTTTCAATATATACTTCAAGAATGATAAATAAAAAACTTTTAAAAAAAGGAGTTCAAAATTTAAATACATTAGAAATTTTAGAAAAGCTTCTGAAAGAGGAATATAAAGATATAATTTTTCAACCAACATATATAATAAACGGAATAGAAATGGATGCATTAAGAAGAGAAATTGGAAAATATGATGAAAAATTTGAAGATATAAGAATAGGAAATCCTCTTTTAACAACAACAGAAGATTATTTTAATCTATTAAATTTTGTAGAAGAAGAGGTAGGTGCTTTAGAAAAAAATGAAGCTATAGTTATGATAGGTCATGGGACATCACATTCATCACATTCAGCTTACCCAATGTTAGATTATATTGCTAGAGATTTAAATAAATCAATATATATAGGAACGGTAGAAGGCTATCCTGGAGTAGAAAAAGTTGTAAAAGAATTAAAACTTGCAGGAAAAGAAAAAATAATATTAATGCCTCTTATGTTTGTTGCAGGAAACCATGCTAAAAAAGATATTCAAGATTCTTGGAAAGTATCTTTAGAAGAGAGTGGTTTTGAGGTGGTTTTAAATTTAAAAGCTTTGGGTGAGATTGAAAAAATTCAAAATATGTATATAAAAAAAGCTAAAACATTAGAAGAGATAAAACCAGAAGATATACTTTTAAAAAAATTAAATTATTCAAAATAATATTGAAAGAGGGTTAAGGTGAAAATAAGCAGTAAAAATTTTATATTAGTTGGAATAATATTTTTGATTTTGTTATCATTCACATCTATATTTATAGGAAATGTTCAACTATCTGTAGAAAATATTTTTAAGATATTATTGAATAAAATATCGAATAAACAAATTTATTTAGTTGAATGGAAAAAATCATCTGAATTTATAATTTGGAATTTAAGAGTTCCAAGAACTCTTTTGTGTATTTTAGTTGGTAGTAGTTTATCTCTTGTAGGAATATTGATGCAAGCTTTAACTAAAAATTCTTTAGCAAGCCCTTATATTTTAGGAATTTCTTCTGGAGCGAGCTTTGGAGCTGTTTCATCAATAGTTTTAGGTGGTATTTTAGGAATGACATTTTCTACAACAATAGGTGCTTTTGTTTTTGGAACTTTAACAGCTTTTTTAGTGTTTTTTTTATCTGGTAACAAAGGATATACAACAAGTAAATTAATTCTTACAGGAGTAGCAATTTCTTCTTTTTTTTCTGGAATGACAACGTTTTTAGTTTTAACCGCTAAAAATGAAGCAAATTTAAAAGGAGCTATGTTCTGGATATCTGGAAGTTTAGCTGGAGCCAGATGGGAAGATTTAAATTTTTTATTTATTGCATTATTATTTACTATTCTTTTAGTAAGCTTTAAATATAAAGAGTTAAATATTTTAATATTAGGAGATGAATTAGCTCAGACAATAGGCTTAGATATAGTAAAATTTAGATTTTTTATAGTTATAGTTTCTACTCTTTTAACTGGTTTTATAGTTTCGCTAACTGGAATTATTGGATTTGTAGGTCTGATTATTCCGCATATATGTAGAGGATTAGTAGGAAGTAATCACAAAAATTTAATCCCAACTTCAATTCTTTTGGGAGCAATATTTTTATTAGCAGCAGATATTTTAAGTAGATTAGTATTTAAAAATCAAGAAATTCCAATAGGAGTAATAACATCAATAGTAGGGGCTCCATTTTTTATGAGTATGCTACGAAAAAATAGTTATAACTTTGGAGGCTAAGATTATGATAAAAATTAAAAAATTAAATTTTACAATAAATGAAATTGAAATATTAAAAAATATAACATTAGAAATTAAAGAAAAAAAAATTGTGGGTATAATTGGTCAAAATGGATGTGGAAAAAGTACCCTTTTAAAAAATATATATAGAATTTATAAACCCCCTAAAAATAAATTATATTTAGATGGAATTGAATTAAATGAATATTCAATCAAAGATTTATCTAAAAAAATTTCAGTGCTAACACAAAATCAAAAAATAAATTTTGATTTTACAGTTAAAGAAATAGTTGAAATGGGTGCATATAATAAAAATTCTTTATTTTTTAAAAATAATTGTAATTTAGAAGTAGAAAACGCTTTAGAAAAAGTTGGAATGAGTAAGTATAAAGATTCTAATTTTTTAAATCTTTCTGGGGGAGAAATGCAAAGAGTATTAATAGCTCAATCTATAGTTCAAGATAGCGAAGTTCTTTTACTAGATGAACCAACAAATCATTTAGATATTAAATACCAATATGAAATTATGAATTTAGTAAAAAGTTTAAATAAAACAGTGGTTGCTGTAATTCATGATATCAATATAGCGAGTCAATATTGTGATTATATAATTGCAATAAAAGATGGTGCAATAAAATATAAAGGATCACCAGAAGAGATAATAACAGAAAAAAAAATAAAAGAGATATTTGAAATAGAAGTTACTATAATTAAACATCCTAAAAATCAAAAACCAGTTGTAATTTTTCTATAAAAATAAAAACTAGACTTAAAATGTAAAAATATGGTAAAATTTATAACAATTAAAATGTTGAATCATAAAAAAGAAAAGAACGGTGAATTATGAAGAAATGTAAAATAATCATAATCAGTATTTTAATATTTTTAGTAATGTCGATTTTTTATAGAGAGATTAAATTGAAAAAAATTGAATCTGAAAAAAATATAAAAATTTCGAATGAAATTAAAGTACTTGAAAAAGTTTTAGAAGAAAATAATGAGATTGAAAAAATAATAGATGTAAAAACTGAAATTAAAACTGAAACTTTAGAAACTACTCAAAATTTGGTAGATAAAAATTTAGAAAATCAAATTTCAAAAGAATGGAAAGAACAAGAAGTTGAAATAATTCCTTCAACAAATAAGATTATTAATTTAGAAAAAATAATTTTAAAAGATGTAGAGTATACAATAAAAAAAGGTGATACAATATCTGATTTATCAAAAGAGTATAAAATAAAAAGTGATTATATATATGCAAATAACGTTGATAAAAATTTAAGAGTGTTGCAAGTTGGTAAGAAGATAAATATTCCCACAGAATCAGGAATATTTTATATTATAAAAAAAGGCGATACATTTGAAGGTTTGTCAAAGAGATTTGATGTAGATATAAAAAAAATAAAACAAGATAATACCGATAGACTTTTAATAGGAACTAAAATTTTTTTAAGAGAACCGAAAGTTTCTAAATATTTAACTAGTTTCAAAG
>JBOFLW010000088.1:0-8865 GCA_051658065.1 Cetobacterium sp. | reverse complement strand
TTCTGTCTTCCTAAAGTCCAATTGTAGATAAATCTTGCTGTTCCTGTTGATTTCCAAAGTAAAGATTCCTGAGTTTTATCTGGTTTTAACCTTATCTTCTTCGATAGAATCATCAGAAATCAACTCCTTTATTATTTTTCTATTTTTCTTAACAGTGTTTATGCCCAAAAATTTATTAACTTGCTCTATTTCTTAATGTTTGACCTGTTACATTTAAAATTTTTACCATTTCTCTAGTTGAATAATACTTCATTTAATTTCACCTCAACTTATTTTAATAGTAAAATTTATAACAGTCAAAACTTATTTTTGAAATTTATAAATTTATTTCAACTGTTAAAAGCCCCTCTTCACTAAGAAATCAAAATAAAAAATAATAGTCAAATACTATAACGATATACTATCAAAAAAAGTTTTAATTATCTATATGCCAATTTTTCTCTATTTTAAACACAAATTGAAGTGGTTGAAGAAAATAATATTAAAACTAAAAGAAGGAAATAACAAAAAAAAACATATAAAGTAGTATAGGTAGTAAAAATCGGTGGAGGTGTTTTATGTTAGGTGGAGTAAGTAAAAAAGCATCGGATTTAGACTTTGCAATCCAGAGTTTAAAAGAGGAATTACAAGCTGTAGATGATTACAATCAAAGAGCTGAAATGGCAGAAAATGCAGAGTTAAAAGAAATTTTAATACATAATAGAAATGAAGAGATGGAACATGCTGTTATGGTTATTGAATGGATGAGAAGAAATGATTTTGAATTTGGAAAAGAGTTAGAAGACTATATCTTTAGACAAGGAAAAATAGTTGGAATTGAAGCTCAAGTTATGGGTAGAGATGGAGCGGTTGCAGAAAAAGTATCAACTTCATGTAAAAAATGTAGTTCATTAAATATTGGATCATTAAAAAAATAGATAGGGGGTAAAAAATTATGGATTTCTTAAAAAAAGAGTTAGCACCAATAAGTGAAAATGTGTGGAAAAATATAGAGGAGAGAGCAAAAGAGGTATTAACAACTCAGCTTTCTGCAAGAAGATTTGTTAAATTAGAAGGACCAGTTGGAACAGAAGTTGGAGGAATAAATACAGGAAGATTATCACTTCATAAAAAAGATGAGTTAGCATACGGAGTATATAAAGTTCAACCTTTTGTTGAAAATAGAATAAATTTCACTTTAAATAGATGGGAGTTAGATAATTTCGATAGAGGAGCAAAAGATATAGACTATACTAATTTAGATGAAGCTTTGAAAAAAGCAGCTAAATTTGAAGAGGATGCTGTATACTTTGGTCTAGAAGATGCTCAAATAAAAGGGCTATTAAAAGATGAAGGTAAATTAATTGATTTTGGAAAAACAGAAGAGGAAACTATCAAAAATTTAATGTATGGAGTTTCTAAATTAAGAAATACAGGATTCGCTAAAGGTCCATATGCTTTAGTTGTAGGACTTGAAAAGTTTATATATTTAAATATGGTAAATTTAAATAATCCATTAGCAAAAAGATTAGAGAAAATTTTAGGAATGCCTATAATTGTATCAAATGCTATAACTGGAGGTTTATTAGTACCTTATGATGATGAAAATATGGAATTGGTTTTAGGAGAAGATTTCTCTTTAGGATACCAAGGGCATACAAATAAAGAGGTTGAGCTTTTTGTAACAGAAACATTTACATTTAGATTGTTAGATGATTCTAAAGTTGTTGCTTATAAATAAGTAAACTAAAAGGAGATAACTCAGTTATCTCCTTTTTCTATTATCTATTAAATTGCTTTTTACCAGATATTGAAGCTATATCCAACTGATAAAGTAACTCTGTCATAGTCGTTATCAAACTTCTCATCTAAGTTACCAACTTTAGATTTTGCTTGGTTTGAACCATAAAGAATATCCATATTAAATGATTGATATTCCATTCCTAAACCAGCAGCCCAGTATAATCCATCGTCTACACTAGTAGAGTATCTATCATTATTAACTTTATAACTTTCAGAATCGAAGTTAAATGAGTATCCAATATTAGCTTTTACATATGGAGTAACTGCCCAATCCCAATAGTTAACATTGTATCTACCAGTAAGGTAAACAGGAACTGATTTGTATTCTACACCTTCATAACTTGTTAAACCGTTATCAGAAGTAGCAGTTTCTCTCCCCATATGGTCTTGATAAGCAACTCCAAGTCCTAAATCAAATTTATCAAGTTTTTTATATGCTTCTAATGCAATTTCTCCACCGAAATCTTTTGTTTTATTAGATAAGTTAAACAAGTCTCCATTAACATTATTATTAGAGAAATCTCCATACTCACTCCAGAAGTCCCAACCTCCTCTTATGTTGATATATCCCCAAGGGTTTGCAACAACTGGTACAATTTCTTCCATTATAACAGGCTCATTAACTACCTCTTTAGAGCTAGTAACTGGTGCTACCACCTCTTTGGCCTGTGCAACAGCTGCAAAGGCAAATAAAGAACATGCTAAAAGTGCTAACTTTTTCATAAAATAAACCTCCTCGTTTGATAAGTTTCTTTGTAATGTGAGAAAGAATTAATAAGTTCTTTTCGTCTCATGAATATATATACCGATAAAAATATTTTTTCTTTTTTTTATTGTAATAATTTTTTAATAATTTTGTAATAGAAAATAACTTATGATATAATTTTTATAAGAAAGAAGAAGATTTGGATAGGAAGTGAAATATGGAAAATTATAAAGAGATTATAGAGATAAACGTAGATGTAAAAGATAAAGGTAAAAGATTAGATGCATATTTAAGTGAATGTTTTGAAGATGCAACAAGAAATTATATTCAGAAATTAATTGATAATGAAAATGTTTCAATAAGTAATAAAGAGAAAATAAAAAGTGGGACAAAATTAAAAGGGAAAGAGTTAATAATTGTAAAAATACCACAAGATGAGATGCTTGAAGTTTTAGCAGAGGATATTCCTATTGATATAGTTTATGAAGATTCGGACCTTGTAATTATAAATAAAGATGCAGGAGTGATAGTTCATCCAGCACAAGGATTCTATACTGGAACTCTTGTAAATGCAGTGCTTTATCATATCAAAGATTTATCAACAATAAATGGAGTTATAAGACCAGGAATTGTTCATAGGTTAGATAAAGATACAACTGGATTAATAGTTATAGCTAAAAATGATATAGCCCATGTAAACTTAACTAATATGTTTAAAGATAAAACTATAGAGAAAAGATATATCTGTATTTGTAAAGGTAACTTTAGGAATGAAAAAGGAAGAATAGAAACTTTAATTGGAAGAGATCCAAAAGATAGAAAAAAAATGGCAGTTGTCTTTGAAAATGGAAAATTAGCTGTAACAAACTATGAAGTTATAGATAGAGTAGAAGGATTTTCATTAGTTGAAGTTGGAATTGAAACAGGAAGAACTCATCAAATAAGAGTACATATGAAAAGTTTAAATCATCCAATATTAGGAGATACAACTTATGGGCATCCATCAGATTTAGCTAAACGTCAAATGTTACACTCTTACTATTTAAAATTTAATCACCCTAGAACAGGAGAGGAAAAGGTAGTATTGGGCGAGTTGAAAGATGATTTTAAAAATTTAGCAAAAAGACTAAAATTAGATTTAACTAAGATTGTAAGATTAGCAAAATAATAAAGGAAAAAAGAAAACTACGAGTAAAAAAATATGAATGTTGGAGAAAATTATGGAGATAAAAAATTTGATGTATCTATTTGATATTGAAAATGGTGATATCATAGGTGTTGATGAAGCTGGAAGAGGTCCATTAGCTGGTCCTGTTGTAGCAGCAGCAGCTAAATTAAAAAAATATGATGAAAAATTAGATAAAATAAATGATTCTAAAAAATTAACAGAAAAATCTAGAGATGAGTTATTTCCTATTGTATTAGAAAATTTTGATGTTGGAGTAGGAATAGCAACAGTAGAAGAGATAGATGAAATAAATATTTTAAATGCAACTTTTTTAGCTATGAGAAGAGCAATCGAAGAGTTAGATAAAAAAGTTAGTTATGAAAAAGTTTTAGTAGATGGAAATCACAAAATAAGAGAGTTCGAAAAAAATCAAGCTCCAATAGTGAAAGGAGATTCTAAAAGTTTATCAATAGCAGCAGCTTCGATAATAGCTAAGGTTACAAGAGATAGGATGATGATAGAGGTTTCAGAAAAGTATCCAGAATATTTATTCCAGAAACATAAAGGATATGGTACAGTAGTTCATCGTACAGCTATTTTAGAAAAAGGAGTAATACCTGGAGTTCATAGAAGAAGCTTCTTAAAGAAAATTTTAGGAGAGTAAATTATGAATAGAAGAAACAAGGGAAAAGAGTATGAGGAAAAAGCAAAGCAATATTTAGAAAGCTTTGATATAAAAATTTTGAGTATGAACTATGAAGGGTCTTTTGGTGAAATTGACATTATTGGATACGACAAAAATACCCTTGTTTTTTTTGAGGTAAAATATAGAAAAAATAATCTATTTGGTGCTCCACAAGAGGCTATAGATAGAAGAAAAATGAATAAAATTTATATAACAGCAAAAGAGTTTATAAGGAAAAATAGGCTAGATGATGAAAAAATCCGATTTGATGCAGTAACTTTTTTAGGTGAAGAGGTAGAGTGGCTCAAAAATATTTTTTGGGGTGATGAACTTGGAATATAGATGTTTAAAATGTGGAAGTGATAGACATATAGTTAAAACCGCAGTTATACCAGAAAAAAATTTAGGATTGAAAATTGAAATTGGAACTTATTATATAAAAACTTGTATTGATTGTGGCTATACAGAATTTTATTCAGCAAAAATAGTTGATAAAGAGTTTCAAAAAAATAAAAAAGTGAGAAGATATGCTAAAGCAACTCCTTAGAAAAATTTTATTTGATAATAGTTGTTCCTTATGTAAAGATAGTTTAAAAAGTGATAGTTATATCTGCTTAAAGTGTCATCATAAGTTGGAGCAGATGAGTTTTTTGAAAAATTGGGACAATTTTTATTTTCTGTATTACTATGGAGATATAAAAAATATGATTTTCGATTTTAAATTTAAAAATAGAAAAGAGATATCTAAAAATTTAAAAAAATATGTTCAGCCATCAATAAAAAAAATAGTTGATGATGAGAAAATAGACGTAATAATTTCAACCCCTGTTAGCAAATCTAGATTTTTAGAAAGAGGGTATAACCAAGTAGATGAACTGTTATCAGCTTCAAATATAAAATTTGATAAGATAAAAAGAGTTAAAAATACAAAATATATGTACAAAATTAAAGAGAGTAATGAGAGAGAAAAAAATGTAAAAAATGCATTTGATATAGAACAAAATTATTCTGGAAAAAACATATTAATAGTGGATGATATTGTAACTACAGGTTCAACTTTAAGAGAGCTGGAGAGGGAGCTTAGAGAAAAACACAGAGTAGAAAAAGTTGTCTTTTTTACACTCGCTGCAGTTAGGCAATACTTTAAATGATTTAGACGACAATTAAGGATGTGGAGAATGGATATTTATATAAATGGGCAAAAAATAGATTTAGGGATAAGAACAACAAAACTTTTAAATGTTTTGGAGAGAATAGAAGCAAATGTTGTAAAACATGGTGAAGTTATTGTTGAATTAAAATTAGATGGGCAAAAAGTAGATGGAAAATCATTGCCTTTAAATAAAAAGATAAAAGTATTGGAGTTAACAACACGTTCTCATAGAGAGATATTGATAGAATCGTTATATTTATTAGAAATGTATACAAATAGATTTTTTGAAAATTTTGATGAACTTTCAGAAGATCCAGAAGATATAACAAGAATAGTTGATATGGTTAGTTATATTGAATGGGCTTTAGGAATAGTACTTTCATTAAAAGAAGCTACAGCTATCGGATTTATATATTCTGACTATAGTGAGTATGCTGCAGAATTTAAAAAGTATGCAGAGGAAGTATTCGATGCATTCAAAAAAGAGGAGTTTGGAGATGTAGTTGAAATTTTAGATGGAGCTATGATTCCCTTAGTGGAAGACCTGATTTTGAATTCAAAAGATTATTTAAAAGAAGCATTAAAAGAAGAGGGGAAAAAGAAATTCCTTAATTAGAGAAAAAACTACTCAAAATAGGATGAAAATATAGACACTCTGTTCCGTGTTAAAAACATAGAAATTGTGTTATTATAAACTGAAAATAAATAAAAATTCGGAGGGAGAAAATTATGAGAAAAACTATAATTGCAGGAAACTGGAAAATGAATAAAACAGTAGCAGAAACTAAAGCTACTTTAACTGAATTAAAAGAGTTAACAAACGGATTAGAGGGAGTAGAAATCGTTATTGGAGCTCCATTCACAGCTTTAGAATCAGCAGTAAAAACTGTAGAGGGTTCAAATGTAGCTATAGCTGCACAAAATATGCATACTAAAGATTCTGGTGCTTACACTGGTGAAGTTTCTCCAGTAATGTTAAAAGAAATCGGAGTTAAATATGTAATATTAGGACATTCAGAGAGAAGAGAATACTTTGCAGAATCTAACGCTTTCATCAATGAAAAAGTAAAGACAGCTCTAGCTCATGATTTAGTACCAATTCTTTGTATCGGAGAAAAATTAGAAGAGAGAGAATCAGGAAAAACAGCTGAAGTAAATGAGAAGCAAGTAAGAGAAGGAATGGCTGGATTAACAGCTGAAGAAGCAGTTAAAGTTGTAGTTGCTTATGAGCCAGTTTGGGCTATAGGAACAGGAAAAACAGCTACTCCAGAGATGGCTGAAGAGACTCATAAAGAAATCAGAGACGTATTAGTAGCTATGTTTGGTGCAGAAGCAGCAGCAGAGATTACAATTCAATATGGTGGATCAATGAACGCTAAAAATGCAGCAGAATTATTAGCTATGGAAAATATTGATGGTGGACTTGTTGGAGGAGCTTCTTTAGATGCACCAACATTCATTCATGTAATAAAAGCAGGAGCAAGATAATTAAAAAATTAGGAGGCTTAAAAATGGCTAAAAAACCTTTAATGCTGATGGTTCTTGATGGTTGGGGATACAACCCAAATTGTTGTGAAAAGAATGCTATAGAAGCAGCAAAACCAGAAAATTTCGAAAGATTATTTAAAACTTACCCACATACATTAATAAAAGCTTCTGGAGAAGCTGTAGGTTTACCAGATGGACAAATGGGTAACTCTGAAGTTGGTCACTTAAATTTAGGTGCTGGAAGAGTTGTTTATCAACCACTTGTAGAAATCTCAAAAGAGATTAGAGATGGAGAGTTCTTTGATAAAAAGAAAGTTTTAGAAGCTTTCAACTATGCAAAAGAAAATAATAAAAGCATGCACTTCATGGGTCTTTTATCAGATGGAGGAGTACATTCTCATATAAACCATTTATTTGGATTATTAGAAATGGCAAAAAAGACTGGATTAACAAAAGTTTATATCCACGCTTTTATGGATGGAAGAGATACAGCTCCAAGTTCTGGATTAGAGTTCATGAGAACTTTAGTATCTAAAATAGAGGAGATTGGAGTAGGAGAGATTGCTACAATTTCTGGAAGATACTTCTCAATGGATAGAGATACTAACTGGGATAGAACAGAAAAAGCTTATAATGCAATAGCAGGAAAGTTAGATGTTACTAAGAAAACAGCTTTAGAAATAGTAGAATCATCTTATGCTGAAAAGATAACAGATGAGTTTATTGCACCAACATTATTAACAGAAGAGGGTGTTGTTGCTAAAGGAGATGTAGTAATCAACTTTAACTTCAGACCTGATAGAGCTAGACAAATAACTAGATCTTTAGTAGATACTGATTTCAAAGGATTCTCTAGAGAAAACTTAGAAACTAAATACTACTGCATGAGAACATATGATTCAACTATTGCTGCTGATATCATATATGATGATAAAGATATAAACAACACTTTAGGTGAAGTTTTATCTAAAAATAACTTAACTCAATTAAGAACAGCTGAAACAGAGAAATATGCTCATGTGACGTTCTTCTTCAATGGAGGAAAAGAAGCTGAGTTTAATGGTGAAGAGAGAGTACTAGTAGCATCTCCAAAAGTTGCAACTTACGATTTACAACCAGAGATGTCAGCTCCAGAATTAACTGCTAAAGTTTTAGAAGCTTTAAATTCTGATAAGTTTGATGTAATCATAATGAACTTTGCTAACCCAGATATGGTTGGACATACAGGAATATTTGATGCAGCTGTAAAAGCTGTTCAAGCTGTAGATAAAGGTGTAGGACAAATTGTAAGTAAAGTTTTAGAGTTAGATGGAACAGTTTTAATAACAGCTGACCATGGAAACGCTGAAAAAATGGAAGATGCTTCAACTCACGAAGCGTTTACAGCTCATACAATCTATGATGTACCTTTAGTATATGTTTCTAACAACTTTAAAGGTGAATTAAACAAAGGAAAATTAGCAGATGTGGCTCCAACAATGTTAGAGATACTAAACATAGAGAAACCTGCTGAAATGAATGGAACATCTTTAATAAAGAAATAAATTGACATTGAAAAAGAATAGTGTTACTATTATTTAAAGTTTCTAAAAAATTTAATATTTAGGTAGAGGTTGCAAACGACAAAAGTATTTTAATCGAGCTAGACAAAGCTATGAAGTTAAAAGAAAGGGGAGTTTGCCGAAACAGAGATTCTGTCAAAATCTTTGTTGGGAATATAGAAAATATCTATATTACTGTCACTAGTAATTAGTGTTGTGCTATCCAAAATTTGTGATATATTGCAAATTAGCTACCGTATTTTTTATACGGTAGTTTTTTTTACCTAAAATTTCATTGAAACTAAAAAACAACTTGGAGGTTTTAGGAATGAATACAATACT
>JBOFLW010000087.1:0-3346 GCA_051658065.1 Cetobacterium sp. | reverse complement strand
TAAATAATTTCCAGTCTCTTCATATCTTTTATCATTTCTTTGCATCATAAGAGATGTATTGAAACCTCTTTTATAATCTCCGAAATATGTTCTATCATCTACAATTCTACTTAAGTTAAATCTTCTAACTCTAGAATTTTCTCTATCTTCTAAAACTTGTCTAATTCTATCTATTTCAACTTGAGATAACTGGTCAGGTGTTTTTTTGTACTCTGAAGCTGCATAAGAAATTAGCTCTTCATCTGTAAATCTTTTATCTTTATATGTATATGAAAGATAAATTATATCAGAATTATATCTATCTAAATACTTATTCCATTCACCAGCATTTTTATAATCCTCATAACTTGCTCTATATATGTGTTCTACATCTCCGCCTACAGAATAAGAAGCTGAATAGGTCTTGTTTTTGGTATTTATAACCTCAAAGCTATCTTCTACTCTTTCATCTTTTCCTTCGATAAATTCTAAGTTTAACTTATTTTTACCAAAGTCACGAGTATATCCATATACATTTTCTCTAATTCTTTCCTCTGCATCTTTAACATCTTCAATTTTCCAAATACTAGAATCTATTCTACGATTTTTATAATAGAAGTTATTATCTAAATATCTATAATTTGCTCCATAATTTTCAAATGTTAAATCATTATGATTTTCTTTTTCTGTATTAAAATCAGTATATCTTTTATTTAAACCATAATCTAATCCAAAACTATTTTCATCATCAATTAAGAATTCTAATTTTTGATTTATAACTTCAGCTTTTTTATTATCATTACTCGCTCTTTTTACATCTTTATAATCTACAGTATAAATAGTTTGAGTATTTCCTAAATCAAATACCAATGTATCTGATACTTCATTAACATTTTCTTTGTGGAACATTCTTTTATCATTTGTCATTTTTGAATCTGAATCATACGAATAATCTTGATACATATATGTTAATCTATTATTTAAAACTAAATCTGTACTTCTGTTTCTGTTATCACTGTTATCAAATAAAGTTGTGTCATAAGCAAATCCAGTTCTAAATCTAGTCGATTTATCTTCTGTTGATAATTCTCTATCCGTAACATCATTATAGCCTTTATCATATTGATCAAATCTAAGATTTCCATATAACTCTAAATCTCCTAGAGCACCTAAAGTGAGTTTTTCATTCGATAAACCAATTTCATAGAAATCTGATTCATTCACATAAACTCTATATGCATCTCTAGTTGTAGGATTGTTAAAATCATTATAGCTATAAATTCCTTCTCTATCCCAAATTTCCTCTTTTGTATTTCCACCTGCTACTGTAAATTTAATATTATCACGAGTAAAATCTATGTAAGCACGATTTTGAATAGTTCTATTATAAATTATATTTTCATATCTATTATATTGAATATCTCTATAATTATTTGTCTTAGACCTAACGAGTGCTTCTTTTCTAAATGGATCATTTTCAAGACTTAATTCGTGTTCAAATTCATTATAGTCGTATCCAACTTTATAGAATACATCTTTATATAGATGATACTCTCCTAATGAAGTTTTTAAATCTTTACTATCATATATATCATATTGTGAAACTGTCCAAGGAGTATAGTCAAACTCTATTCCATAAAAACCTTTTCTATTTAGCTTACTAAAATTAGGGTCTCTTTCCCAAGAATTTAACTCTCTAAACTTATCTCCAGTTTTATCATCATAAGAGATAAAAATTTTATTTTCTTTATCATTAAAATTAAAGCCGAAATTCTCTGCTCTAGATTGTAAATCACTTTTTGTAGAACCTGGATCCATGTCATAAAGATAATTATAGTATGCACCCATAGAATATCTATCATTTTCTTTTTGAATAGCTACATCACTACTTAAATCATAGTCTGCTGATGCTCCATAATCCATATCATCTAGTTGCTCTGCAACTATAACTCCATAAGTATCTTTATCTGAAACTAAGTTTAAATTTGCTTTAAATGTTATATCTTTATTGGTTCCTAAACTTGCTAGTTCTGTATCTAAGTTATAAAAACCTAAATTTCCACCTTTATTAGGAACACCATTTACATATTCCCATTCTGGATTATTTCCACTGCCAAAGTAGTTATCAATTCCATCATCTAAAGTTGGAATCATATTATATGTTGAATTTTGATAATTTAGATTTAAGAATCCATATTCTCCTGAATAGCTATGATTATAATTAGCATCCCATCTATCAAAATTTCTTTCAACTTCATCTTCATCAGCTTTTTTATGTACAAGCCAATCATTTACATTTAATTGTCCACTTCCGTAAGTTCCTAGGTCATACCAATGTTCCATTCTTCCAATTAAAAGACCTATTCTATCTCCAAATTTTGGTGAAATTCCACCTTTGTACTTACTCTCTTTATCGCCCCATAAAACTCCAGAAGTAATAAACCATCCATAATCATCCTCTGAACCCCAACTTGGGAATAATGGAACTTCAGAACCTTGTCTTATATTAAATCTATACCAAGGTAAAGAAAATGGTATTATATCTGTTTTTCCAATAAATAAATTTGTATTTCTAAATGTTACTTGTTTATCAGCTTCTATGACTATAGTATCTGATTGTAAATGATATCCTACTTCAGAAGGATTTCTATTTTCTATAATTTTTGGATCGGTTGTAAACCATGCATCTCTTAAATAGGTTTTTCCATTTAAGTACTCTGTTTTATTTCCTCCAAAATATATTCTATCATTTGGTTTTTCTGCTCCAGTTACTTGCCCAACTTCTAAATATCCAAAACTTTTTCCAAAGTTTCCTGTATTTTCTTCTGTCTGAAACTCTCCATTTGATGATTCTATTTTTAATTTTCCAGTTGGTTCATCAACTTCTAGAAAAAATTCTCCAGGAATATAAGCTTTATTGTTTTCTCTATCTACTTTAACTTCAAAAGCTTTCAATTTTAATGACCCATATCTTACATTAACCCCATCAGTAGAAGTCATTGTATTTGAATTTAAATCTATATCAACTTCATTCTGAATATCTTCAATTTCTTGATTTTGAGCTTTTAAACTACCAAAACCTACAACCATTAAAGCTAAAATCAAATAGATTTTACTTTTCATCAGCCCTCCCATTGTTCCATTTATATTCAGTAATTATACCATAAAACAAAAAAGGTTGCCAGTAGCAACCTTTTTATTTATTATTTTAATAAGAATTCAATTTTTCTAAAAGTTCTGATTTTTGTCTTAAACCTACAATTTGATCCACTTTAACTCCATCTTTAAAAATAATCATTGTTGGAATACTTCTAATTCCGTAGTCTCCAGCTAAATCTCCACTTTCATCTACATCTATTTTACAAAT
>JBOFLW010000086.1:0-1642 GCA_051658065.1 Cetobacterium sp. | reverse complement strand
CTTTCCATCGCTGCAGAGCCACCGCCAGGCCGATCGGGGCGAGGCTCGGCGCCGTTGCAGACGGGGGTGGGTACTACCGCCCCCCCGGCGTTTCGGGTCTCTGCGGCCGCCCGCGGCCGAGATGGGCGTCGCTGTTTCCCGGCTTCCTCCCCGCCGCCTCACAGCGCCATCGCTTCTCGGCCTTTTGGCTAAGATCAAGTGTAGTATCTGTTCTTATCAGTTTAATATCTGATACGTCCCCTACCCGGGGACTGCATATTAAATTGATTTTTGGACCGCGGAGCTGGAGCCGGGGCTTGCTCCGTCCACTCCACGCATCGGCCTGGTATTGCAGTGTCTCCAGGAACGGTGCGCTTCCTCTTTTTCGTGACTAATAGCAGAGCAAACGGTGATTGGGTGCAGTGGTTCCCGCTTACCGAGATCCCTCCTCTGACACGCCCATCTGAGGTCTTGGAGTCTTCTCCTAACCAGCTGTCGCGTCGAGTCGGCTGTGTTTGATCGCAGGGAGTCATCTTAAACGTCCGGGGCTGGGAAGCGCCGGTCCAGAAGGCTGCAGCTCGTGCCGCCGCTTGGTCACGCACGGCGCCCGTCCTTCCTTTGCTTGGGTTGGGGGTCACCGTCGATAAGGATGGTAGAGAGGGAAGTGGTACCTCTGACAGGCGGCCTGGGCCTTCATACTTACCTGGCAGGGGAGACACCATGATCAAGAAGGTGGTTCACCCAGGGCGAGGCTCGTCCATTGCACTCCGGCCGTGCTGACCCCTGCGAATTCCCCAAATGTGGGAATCTCGACTGCATAATTTATGGTAGTGGGGGACTGCGTTCGCGCTCTCCCCTGTATGTGTTGGTTGAAAAAGGCAGATGTTTGTTTTTCTTTTTTTTCTTCCTGTTTCTTTTGTTCTTCTTCTTATTTTTGGGGGGATTGCTGGATTTCCCCCCCCCCCGGCTTTTGCCTTTCTCTCCATCCTTTTTGGATAATCAGTGGTTTAGGGAGTTGTTCAGAAGGAGGAGTTCTGTCACACGGCGTGTATGTATTGTGCGTGCGTGAACACAAAGTCGCTTACGCTCTTGAGAAATCGCCCCCTGGTGGGCGGTTCAGTTCAAATGTCTCACAGACCTCACTTTTCAAGTCGATCGGACTGAGTGTTGCGTAGCTGTTTGCTCGTTTGTTTGGCTGTTCTTTTTTTGTGTCCTTTTCCATTTTTTTTTAGCTTACAGCGCCACCAAGTGGCCAGTCGCAGCGCCCCTTTTCGCCTGACCACAGACTGAGCCCGTACATAGGTGTGGCGATTGGGGTGAAGTGACCTCATTCCTTTCGAGAGTTATAGCCATTTTAGCAAACTCGGCCACGCGACCTTGGAGCGTTTTGGAGTCCCCTCGCCAAGGTGAATGGAAATTTCCGCTTTTTTGGGGTCATTATTGACAGTCAGACTCCAGAGAGTCTTTCTGCACTGCTCTGGGTCGGACTGGGCCAAATGCCCAGCGCTGGTTTGCAAAAGTAGGTTTTCAACAAAATCCAAAATAGCCGAAAATTTCGTCAGCGCGACGAGCGAATCCGAGACCTGCCTCTCGTTCGGCTCGAGCCAAGGATTCCGATGACGTGAGGCACTTGGCTCTGCGACGAACCGTTTGGGAGTTATGA
>JBOFLW010000085.1:0-5774 GCA_051658065.1 Cetobacterium sp. | reverse complement strand
GATTCTTGTCCACCTGATTCAGCATAGAATGGTGTTTTATCAAATATAAGAGCGTATCTATTTTCTTCTAACTCTCTTACACTTAATAGATTCGCAGAAGTCATTAAGTCAGTATAACCTGTAAATTCTGTCTTTCCATGCTTATCATAAAACTCTTCTATAAAGCTGTCTTGACCTTTTTCCATTATAACTGTTCTAGCAGATCTAGCTTTTTCTCTTTGCTCTTGCATCTTTTCTAAAAACTCTTCATTTGAAACTTGAATATCATTTTCTTCACAAATCTCTTCTGTTAATTCGTAAGGGAATCCGTAAGTATCATACATTTTAAATGTTACATCTCCAGATAATTTTGATTCTCCTTTTGATTTTACAGCTTTTATCTCATTTGTAACTAATTGAATTCCTTGATCAAGAGTATTTGAGAATTTTTCCTCTTCAATTTTTACAACTTTTTTAATGTGCTCTATATTTTTTCTTAATTCTGGATAAGCGTCACCCATCAACTCTACAACTTTATCTACCATTTGATACATAAATAGTTCTTTTCTTCCAAGCATTCTTCCATGTCTTACAGCTCTTCTTAATATTCTTCTTAAAACATAACCTCTTCCTTCATTTGATGGAATTACTCCATCATTAATTAAGAATGTTACTGCTCTTGAATGGTCTGTAATTACTTTTAAAGAGAAATCTATTTTAGAATCAGTTCCATATTTTGTATTTGTTAATTTTCCAGCTTCTTCTACTATTGGGAAAATTAAATCTGTTTCAAAGTTATTTGATTTACCTTGAACCATCGCAGCTACTCTTTCTAGTCCTGCTCCTGTATCTATATTCTTTTTTGGAAGTGGTTGTAAAGACCCATCCTCCATTCTATTCCACTCTGTAAATACTAAGTTCCATATCTCAATGAATCTATTATCTGTTCCTTCATCTCCAAGCTTTGAATTTTCATCTCCACCATAAGCCACACCTAAGTCAACGTGAATCTCTGAACAAGGTCCACAAGAACCTGTAGGTCCTGCTGCCCACCAGTTTTCTGATTCTCCCATTCTTACAATTCTCTCTTTAGGGAAGTTACATTTTTCAATCCAAATTTTCTCTGCTTCATCATCTGTTGTGAAAACTGAAATCCATAATTTTTCTTTTTCTAATTTTAATACTTCTGTTATAAATTCCCAAGACCAAAGGATTGCTTCCTCTCTAAAATAATCTCCGAAAGAGAAGTTTCCTAACATTTCAAAGAATGTATGGTGTCTAGCTGTTCTTCCAACATTTTCTAAATCGTTTGTTCTTATACATTTTTGATAAGTTGTTACTCTTGGTGTTGGTGCTTCTTTTTGTCCTAAGAAATAAGGCTTAAATGGTACCATTCCTGCTACTGTTAATAAAAGAGTAGGATCATCTGGAATTAATGACGCACTTTCAAAATGCTTATGATTTTTTTCTTCAAAGAATTTTATAAATTTACTTCTAATTTCGTTACCTGTTAACATTTTTTTGTTTCCTCCACTATTTTTTTAAAATTTATTTAATCTAATTTAAAGTTTTCACCTAAATACACTTTTTTAGCTACTGGATCATTTGCTATCTCCTCAGGTGTTCCACTTATAAGAACTTTTCCATTAGCCATTATATAAGCTTTTTCAGTTATTGATAAAGTCTCTCTAACCGAGTGATCTGTTATTAGAATACCTAATCCTCTTTGCTTTAAATACCTTATAATTTGTTGAATATCTTCAACTGCTATCGGGTCTACTCCTGCAAATGGTTCATCTAATAATATAAAATCTGGATCGTTTGCTATTGTTCTAGCTATTTCAACTCTTCTTCTCTCTCCACCTGAAAGAGAATATCCCATAGATTTTGCCACATGAGTTAATTTAAACTCTTCTAAAAGGTCAGTCATTTTTTTCAGTTGTTCATCTTTTGAAAAACCTTTCATCTCTAGTATTGCTAATATATTATCTTCAACTGATAAATTTCTAAATATTGATGGCTCTTGAGCTAAGTATCCTATTCCCATATCAGCTCTTTTATACATTGGATAATCAGTTATATCAACTTCATTTATAAAAACTTCACCTTTTTCAGGTTTTACGATTCCAGTAATCATATAGAAAGTTGTAGTTTTTCCTGCTCCATTCGGACCTAGCAATCCTACAATCTCTCCTTTTTTAACCTCTAAACTTACTTCATTAACAACTTGTCTTTTTTTATAACTTTTGCATAATCCTTGAGCAACTATACTTCTCATAAGTTCTCCTTATTTTTTTAGAATTTTGTTGTATCCTGAATCTACTCCATTTTTGTTATTTAAAGTTTTATTTTCATTTCTTTTATAATCTACGAAAACATTTCCTCTTGCTTTAGCTTTATTAGTCTTCATATTATAATCTACTTCATCAGCTGTAACTATAGAATCACCGTCATCTATAAAAACATCTCCTCTTAACTCTACTAAATCTTCTTTATTTTTTAGTTTAGCTTTTGTTGATGTTGTATTTAAAGTTTTTTGTTTATCTTTTCTAACTATTACAACTTTACCAACTAAATCGATAACTTCAGTATTTAAATTACCATTCATCATATCAGCTGTAACTGTAGTTACTACTCCATCTTTATCTTTTAAAACTGCTTTTGTGTTTTCTTTACCAAAAACTAATTTTTTCTCTGGTTGAATCTCTAAATAATTTGAATAAAGTGTTGTTTCTTCTTTTTTTATAACAGCATTTTTTCTTATCTCTACTCTTTGAACCTCATTTTTACCTTGAGCATTTTTCTTGAAATAAGCTCTTACAAAATCACCTTTGAAATCTACTAAAGACCCATCTTGATAAACTTTACCAGAAACATTTCCAACAAAATCTAAATTCATATTTTCTAAAGTTCCAACAACTTTATCTCCTTTAAACTCTTCATTTTGTTTTGATTTAATTACAGCTTTTTCTCCAGCTAAATAACTTGTTTTTTGGTTAATCAATCCATTATTCATATCAATATCATATTCACCATATTTTATTTTAATTGGAAGTGTTGATTTAGCTATCTCTGTATTTTGATTATATTCTAAACGCTCTCCTTTTAAAGTAGACGTTTTATCTTTTATTTCAGCATTTCCTTCTAAAATAAACTCATTTTCTAGAACTGAGTACTTTATTATATCACTTTTTAAAGCATTCTTCACATCTTTTCCAGTAAATTTTTTACCTGTAAATAATTTTTTCTCTGTTTCATATACACCGTCATACATTTTTCCAGAACTTTTCTTAACAGAATCTTCAAATGTAATCTCTCCAGGTATATAAACTTTTTTATCTTTCATCTGATAATCTGCTGAATTTGCATTAGCAACTATATCTCCAGTTGTTAAAACTAATTTTTCTTTTATTTTTACAAATTCATTTTGTTTAAACTCTCCAGTTGTTGTAACAATTTTCGTACCATCTTTAATATCGGTTGCTACTAAATCTTTTTCTATTACACCAATTCCTGTTTTTTGATTAAACTCTAAATTTGTTCCTTCAAGTATATTATCTTTACTCGTATATTTAATTGCTCCAAATGATTTAAATATTTGTGTAATTAAATTATATTCACCTTTTAATCCTTCAAAAGTATCTTTTTCTAATTTTCTTTCCAAAGTATAATTCCCAGGTAGATTAACAAATCCTTTTTTTCCTAAATAATCAATTTTAGAACTTTTAAAAATATGATTAGAATCTTCGAAAACTCCCTCTCCTTCAACTAAGTAGCTTTCTTCATTTCTATCAAAATCTACTCTATTTCCAGAAGCTGATTTTTTTTCAATATTATCTATAACATTCCCTTTTATAACATAACCTTTTCCAGTTAATTTATTATAGAAGAAGCTTTCACCTTTACTATCATATTTATCACTAAAATATGTATATCCATCTTTTAAGTATAACTCACCTGTTTCTGTTAAATAGATTAAATTTTTTGTTAAAATTCTATTTGTTAAACTCGTATACTCAATATTTTTATCTGAAATTAACTCTAGCTCTTTTTTATCTGTAGAATAGATTGCCATATCTGCCGATAATTTTGCTCCCTCTTTATCGTTTCCAGATACGTCTCCTTTTATAACAAGTTTTTTTGTGATCTTATTATAAACCCCTTCATTTCCAGTGAATGAATATATTCCATTAGTACCTTTAATTTTCCCATTAAAATTGACATTATCTCCACCATCTGAAGTGATACTTTCCATATCTATTTTATATCCATCAGCTAATATATATACATTTTTACTGATTGTAAATGATTCTATTTTGTCATTTAGAATTAAATCCTCTCCATATAATTTAACGCCATTATAATCCACTTCAAAAGGATTTGATGATGTTAATAAATTAGTTTCTGTATCATATTTTAAACCAGAGAAATTACCTGTTAATATTCCACCTTCATCACCTAAATTACTTCCTGATAAAAATGCTTTTCCTGCAACAGTTAAAATTTTGTCTTTATCATTGTAGTTTGCTTGTTCAGCTGATAATGTTATATTTTTAGTTTTTATTTTAACATCTCCAGCTAAAACCACATTTTCCATTTTCAAATCACTTTTAAAATTTTGACCTGATATTTCAATTTCTTTCTCTTTGTTAACTGCAGTTACACCAATGGTAGATTCTATCTCTCCATTTTCTTTTGTATATTTAGCTTCTTGTGTTTCAAACTCCCATCCATTAACACTTTTACCTAAAATATTAGATTTTAATAAAAGATTTTTTCCAGCATCTAAAATAGCATTATCACCTGTTAAAATCATTCCATTCAACACAGCTTTTGCTTTTTCAAAAGTTGTTTCATTTTTATTTAAGAAATCTTTTTGCTTATCCGCTTCTATATGGTAGCCTTCTGTATCATATACAGCTCCTATTGTTTCAACTACCTCTTCTTTTTTTTCAATCTTTTTTTCATCTCCAAAATAATTAAAATATCCCAAAACCAATGCCGATACTATTGCAAATCTATAGGCTAACTTTTTCTTATCCATGATTCCTCCTAGTTTAAGATACGTTTCAATTCATTTATCTTTAAAAAAGCATCTAATGGTGTCATTTTATCAAGTTCGATTTCTTTTAAAAGACGTAAAACTATTCTCTCTTCATTTTCAAGCTGAATAATGTTTTCCTCTATTTTTTTTACTGGTTCCTCTTTAATTTCTGCTTCAATATTTCCAAACAGTATTAATTGCTCTTTTTTAACTTTTTTCTCTATTATCATTTTTCTATTTTCTAAAACTTTTAACATCTCTTTTGCTCTATCTAAAATTTCTTTTGGTAAACCAGCCAATCTTGCAACCTCTATACCATAAGATTTATCTGCTCCACCCTTAACAATCTCTCTTAAGAAGGTAATCTCTTTCTCATCCTCTTTAACTTCTATTCTAAAGTTTGCAGATTTATTCAATTTTGATTCAAGCTGAGTTAATTCGTGATAGTGTGTTGCAAAAATTGTTTTTGCTCGTATATTATCATGAATATATTCTGTTATTGCTGTTGCTATAGAAATACCATCAAATGTTGAAGTTCCTCTTCCTATTTCATCTAATATTATAAATGAGTTTTTAGTTGAACTATTTACTATGTTAGCTACTTCACTCATCTCCAACATAAATGTTGATTGTCCTGTAACCAAATCATCACTAGCTCCAATACGAGTAAATATTTTATCTACAATTCCTATTTTAGCATATTCAGCTGGTACATAAGAACCTGTATGAGCCATTATTAAAATAAGTGCTA
>JBOFLW010000084.1:0-1050 GCA_051658065.1 Cetobacterium sp. | reverse complement strand
ATGGCTATAAAACAAGGTGCTACTTTAGATGAGATTAAAGAGTTATTACTTTTCATCAGTCCATATGTAGCTTTTGCTAAAACTGCTTCGGCTTTTGGTGTTTTAAATGAACTTTTAGAAAGTGAAGCTGTAAAATTCTAAATTATATTATAGGGAGAGTAAATTATGAAATCACTTTTTGACAATACAAAAATTAAAAATCTTGAACTAAAAAATAGATTTATAAGATCAGCAACTTGGGAGCAGATGGCAGAAGATAATGGACATCTTAATGATGAGATTTACGACCTCTATGAAAACCTTGCAAAAGGTGGAGTAGGATTAATTATAACAAGTTATGCTTTCATCTCAAAAGATGAGCAACCTAATCTTGGTATGTTTGGTGCTTATGATGATTCATTTATTGAAGACTATAAAAAATTAGTTCAAAAAGTGCATGAGAATGATGCTAAAATTGCATTACAAATTGTTTATGGTGGTTCTCAAAATGACCATCCTGAAAAAGATAAAATGACTATTTTAGGTCCATCAGCTGTTCAAAATATTGTATTCGGTGTAACTCCAAAAGAAGCAACTAAAAAGGATATTAAACATATCGTTAAGATGTTTGGAGATGCAGCTGTAAGAGCTCAAAAATCTGGATTTGATGCTGTTCAAATCCATGCAGCTCACGGATACCTTTTAAATCAATTTTTAACACCTTACTACAACAGAAGAGAAGATGAATACGGTGGAACTATCAACAACAGAGCTCGTATCATATATGAAGTTATAGAGGAAATTAGAGAAAGAGTTGGTAATGATTATCCAGTTATGATTAAACTGAATTATGATGATTTCATGACTCAAAATAGAGGTTTAGAAGAAGCTGAATCTTTAGAGGTATTTAAAAAGATTTCTGAGCTAGGTGTTGATTTGATTGAGGTTAGTGGTGGAAATATCTCTTCTGGAGAAAATTTAGCTACATTCAATGCAGAAAAAAATGTTAATATTTTAGAAAACCAGTCTTACTTTAGAGAAGCAGCTAAAAATATTGCAAAAAATGTAAAA
>JBOFLW010000083.1:0-6648 GCA_051658065.1 Cetobacterium sp. | reverse complement strand
CTTCCTACAGCTAATAGTAGATTCATATCTAGTTTTTCCATATCTTTTTCATCTAAAATCTCTACTTCAAACCCATATTTCAGTCCTAGCTCTACTGTTTTTTGAGCTAAAGTAATTGGATTCAAAATATTTGCAGGTAGGTCAACTAAATCTCTTGCTATATCTGTAGCTTCACCTAAATTTATTGTTTCAGAAACATCTTTTTCTTCACTTGATATAAATAATTCTACTTCTATCTTATCTGATTTTTTCTCTTTAAATGTATCGAATGAATAGTTTACATTTGATACTATCTCTCCTAAGACTTCAAAATTTAATAGTAACTCTTGGTCAGAACTTACTAATATTTCACCTTTTTCTTTCGACAATATATCAAACATAACCTCTCTGTATATATCTAAATTAAAATCTTGTTCTTTTCCAAATCCAACAAACTCTATTGAAACAAGTTTCCCTTTTTCTAAAAAATCTATTTTTAATGTTTCACCTTTTTTTCCTAAAAAATTTTTCTTAGTCATTATCTGATTTATTAAATCCGAATTCTCTGCTGAAATTTGACCACAAATATCTACTTGATCTTCAAATACTAATCCAATATTTAAGTCATAAATTTTTTCTACTTTATTAACTATTTTAAACATAAAATCCTCCTCATTTAGATACTATATTTTTTTATAAGTTTTACAGGCTGATACGATAATTTTGCTTCTCTTAACCCTAGACTTCCGAAATCATCTTCTCTATTTATAAATTCCACATCTGCGAATTCCTCTTTTGCTAAGAGCATATTAATCATTTGATAGCTTCCAGAATATTCTGAATCTGCTTTTTCTATATGAATAACTGCCATATTCTGAGTTATTTTTTCTCCTATTGCATACGCTATTACTTTATCATCTACTTTTAGTATTCCACCTCTTAAATTTAATTTTTCATAATTATTTAAAAGTTCTTCTATCCCCATAGTTTCTGATAATATTATTTCATCATGCTTTCTATTTTCTGACCATTTTCTTTGAAAATCTCTAACTTTTTCTATATTACTATTTGATATTTTTTCATATTCAAAATCATATGTTTTAAAAAATTTGTTTATTTTATTTTTTTTAGAAGAAAATTTTCTTCCTTTTAAAAAAGCTAAATCCTCTTGTAAGTATATATAATCAAAAGAATCCCTCTCCTCTTCTAAATTAAACTTATCTTTTAAAAAATAATTATATTGCTCTGGAATAAATACAAATTTACCATTTAAATCTTTTATCTTTTTTATATTAAGAATAATATCCTCTTCATTAAACTCTTTACATATTGGAGCAAAATAATATTCAACTTCTCTATAATATCCTCTGATATTTAGTATATTATTATTAATCCAATATTCAATATTTTCACTAAAACTCCATAAATAAAAATTTGTAAAATTTAAATCTGAAGTTTCAAAACTATTTTTTAAAAATTCATCAATCACACTTTTACTCTCTAATGTTAATTTTTTCCAGTTCACGGTTTTATACCACCTTTACATTTCTTCTAGTCGTCTAATTCTTTCTGCTGTACTTGGATGAGTACTGAATAGATTTGCCATTTTACTTCCTGCTAACGGAGAAACTATAAACATATTTTCTGTTGCTGGAACCGCATTCATAGGTATTCTTGTTGAATATGATTCTAATTTTCTCAAAGCATTAGCTAAATATCTCGGATTTCCAGAAGCTTTTGCACCAAAACTATCCGCCTTATACTCTCTCGTTCTTGAAATTGCCATTTGAATTAACATTGCCGCTAAAGGTGCAAATATACTAACTGCTAAAAGTCCAAATATTCCACCACTATTATCATCTTCATCTCTTCTTCCTACGCCAAATATAGCTGCCCATTTAGCCATACTTGCCATATATGCAACTGCTCCTGCTAATGTTGCTGCCACAGTTTGAATTAAGATATCTCTATTTGATATATGACCTAATTCATGAGCTATCACTCCAGATAATTCATTATCATCCATTATTTCTACTAAACCTCTTGTTACAGCTACTGCTGCATGACTTGGATTTCTTCCAGTTGCAAAAGCATTAGGTTGACTCTCATTCATTATATACACTTTCGGCATTGGTAATCCTGCTCCATCTGCTAACTTTTTAGTTATCCAATAAACTTTATGATTTTCAGGTAATTCTTGAGCTCCATACATTGACAATACAATTTTATCACTAAACCAATATGATACAAAATTCATTACTCCAGCTAAAATTAAGGCTACTGTCATTCCACTTTTTCCACCCACTGTATTACCAATAAATAATAATAACATCGTCATAACTAGCATTAATAAAAAAGTTTTAAATCCCTGCATCCTATACCTCCAATTTTATTTTATACTTTTCTATAAAATATCATACTTTTTAGCATTTGTAAATTTGCTTTTTTTAGATAAAAATATTATACTTAGATGTGAAAAATAATAAAGGAGAGAGTCTTATGAAAAACCTAGTTATGAAAACTTCTATAAATTCATATGATATTCTTATTGGACAAGATACATTAAATAGAATTAATGAATTTACAGAACATTATGATAAAATTTTAGTCTTAACAAATAAAACAGTTGGTGATTTATATCTTCATAAAGTTATATCTCATCTACCTAAACGAAAAACTTATACTTATAAAGTTGAAGATGGTGAAATTTATAAAAATATGGATACTACTATGGAAATTTACTCTTTCTTAATTGAGAATAATTTTTCTAGAAACTCTTTAATAATTTGTGTTGGTGGCGGAGTTGTTTGTGATTTAGGTGGCTTTATTGCTTCCACGTTTATGAGAGGGCTTGATTTTTTACAAGTACCTACATCTTTACTTGCTCAAGTTGATGCTAGTATTGGTGGAAAAGTTGCTATTAACCATTCTTTAGGAAAGAATTTAATTGGATGCTTTAAACAGCCTATCGCTGTTATTATAGATATTAATTTTTTAAAAACATTGCCAGAATGCCAATTTAAATCTGGTATGGGTGAGGTAATTAAACATGCTATCATTTCAAAAGACAAAAATTATTTTGATTTCTTGATAAATTCTTTTAGAGAGATTCAGAAACATAAACAAGATGTTTTAATTGAAATGATTTACGAATCTTGTAAAATAAAAAAAGAGTTTGTTGAAAAAGACGAGTTTGAAAAAGGCGATAGAGCTTTTCTTAACTTAGGACATACGTATGGTCATGCTTTAGAAACTTTATTTGATTATGAACATATTTCACACGGAAATGCAATTGCTAAAGGTATAATCTTTGAATTAGAAATCTCAAAAAAGTTAGGTTATGTTTCAAACGAATATATTAATTCAATTATTAATATATTCGATTTATATAAAATTGATTCAAATCCAATATTTATAGATGAAAAAATGCTTGTTAATGTTATGAAAAAAGATAAGAAAAATACTCATGATAAAATCAAATTTATCATTGATAAAAATGGAATTTTTGAAAATCTTTCTGTAGATATTGAAACTATTCTAGAAGCTAATAAAATTTTTAAAAATAGAAGTCTAAAAGGTGTAATTGATATTGGAACCAACTCATGTAGACTTTTTATAGCTGAAATTGAAAAGATTAATAATAAAATTAACATTATTACTCCTCTATACAAAGATTTAGAAGTTTCTAGACTTGGAAAAAATTTAAATCAAACAGGTATTTTATCAAAAGAATCAATTGAAAAAACTTATGATATAATAAAAAAGTTTAAATCAAAATCTGATTCTATGGGCGTTTCAGAACTTATTGCTTTTGCTACTGCTGCAACTAGAGAAGCTAGTAATGGTAGTTTGTTTGTTCAAGGAATAAAAAACGAATTTGATATAAGTACTCTTGTTATTCCAGGAGAAATCGAAGCTAAATTAAGCTTTAATGGAAATAGTAATATCTACAGAGAGAAAATTGCTACAATTGATGTTGGTGGAGGTAGTACTGAAATTACAATTGGTAATTTTAATGGTATAGATTTCATCAAAAGTTTCCCTATTGGAGTAGTTAAATTGACAGAGATGTTTTTTGCTGAGGAAAACTACAGTGAAGAGACTTTACTATCAGCTCGTAATTATTTAAAAGGATTTTTCAATGAGATAAGTAAATTTAGTCAAAACTCTTTTAAAATTATTGGAGTTGCTGGAACAGTTACTACTAATGTTACTATTATAAAAAAACTACCTAAATTTATTGAAAAAGAGGTCAACGAATCTATTCTTACTAAATTAGATTTAGAAGAAAATTTATTTTTATTTTTAAGCAAAACTCTAGATGAAAGAAAAAAAATTATAGGATTAGAAGCTAATCGTGCAGATGTTATTATTGCTGGAAATCTTATATTATTAACTCTTTTAGAAACTCTTAATAAAAATAGTATTACAGTTTCTACAATTGATAATTTAGAAGGCGGTATGGTATTAAACATATAAATATGATATAATATTTAATTAATTATTAAAATTTGAGGAGGTTTTCTTTGAAACTTTTATTAGATAGATGTTCAATAGGTGGTTGAGCAAGTAAAATAGGACCGGAGGTTCTTTCGAATTTATTAAAAAATCTTCCAAGTGTGGAAGATAAAAATTTAATTGTTGGTTTTGAAAAATCTGATGATGCAGCTATATATAAATTAACAGATGATATAGCATTAATACAAACTTTAGATTTCTTCACTCCAATGACTGAAGATCCATATGTTTTTGGACAAATTGCTGCTGCTAATTCTTTAAGTGATGTTTATGCTATGGGTGGAGAACCTAAAACAGCAATGAATATTGTTTGTTTTCCTGAAAAAGAAAATATAGAAATTTTAGGAGAAATTTTAAGAGGTGGAGCTGAAAAAATAGTTGAATCAGGTGCTGTTCTAAGTGGTGGACACTCTATTCATGATCCAGAAGTTAAATATGGTTTATCTGTTACTGGATTAGTTCATCCAGATAAAGTTTTTAAAAACTATGGTTCTGAAGAGGGAGATGTTTTAATAATTACAAAACCTTTAGGAACTGGTATAATCTCTACTGCTTCAAAAGTTGAAGAGGTACCCGAAGAAGCTAAAAAAGAGTGGATTGAAATAATGACAACTCTTAATAAATATTCTGCCGAAATTATTAGAAATTATCCTGTTACTGCTTGCACAGATATAACTGGATTTGGATTTTTAGGTCATGCTTATGAAATGGCTGTTGCTTCAGAAAAAACTTTTACTTTAGAACAAGAATTAATTCCATATATAGAGATTGCTAAAAATTTTGCTAAAGAATTTTATATCAACTCTATGGGACAAAAAAATAGAAACTACTTAAATGATAAAGTTGATATTACTTCTGTACCTTTCTGGTTACAAGAAATTATGCTTGATCCTCAAACATCAGGTGGTTTATTATTCTCTATAAATTCAAAATATTCTTCTGAAGTTATGGGAAAACTTAATAAATTAAAAATTAAATCATCTTTAATTGGAACAGTCGATAAATATAACGGAAAATATATAGTAGTTAGATAAGGGGAAATTTATGAATAATAAACAAACTCTTTTAAGAAATTTACCTAGAATAGATAAAATGATAGATTTACTTAAAGAGAATGAATTTTTTAAAGATAAACCATATAACAATATCTATGATGCTGTTAATGAAAGTATCATATTTTTTAGAAAAAGTATTTTGGATGAAACTATCTCTGAATATTCTACAGATGATATTATAAACTTGATTACAAAATCTTTAAATAAAAATTTAGAGTTTAATTTAAAAAGAGTTATTAATGGAACTGGTACAATTTTACATACCAACTTAGGTAGATCTTTATTTTCTAAAGAATTACTAGAACATATATCTACATCTCTTACTGGATACAGTAACCTTGAGTTTAATTTAAAAACAGGTGAAAGAGGTAGTAGATATTCACATGTTGAAGATATTATTGCTAAAGTAACTGGTGCTGAAGCTGCTCTTGTTGTTAATAATAATGCTGCAGCTGTTATGCTTTGCTTAAATGAATTTAGTAAAAATACAGAAGTCATTATTTCTAGAGGTGAACTTGTTGAAGTTGGAGGCTCTTTTAGGATTCCTGATATAATGGAACTATCTAATGCTAAATTAGTTGAAATCGGAACTACTAACCGAACTCATTTAGTCGATTATGAACGTGCTATAAATAGTAATACCTCAATGCTTTTAAAAGTTCATACATCAAATTATCATGTTTCTGGATTTACTAAATCTGTTTCTAATTCTGAAATTGCAGAACTTGCAGCTTCAAAAGAGTTAATTTCTATGGAAGATTTAGGAAGTGGAGTTCTTATAGATTTTTCTAATTATGGATTAAAAAAAGAACCTACAATCTTAGAATCAATTAATTCTGGAATGGATTTAGTTACTTTCAGTGGAGATAAACTTTTAGGTGGTCCTCAATGTGGTGTTATTGTAGGTAAAAAAACTCTAATTGATAAACTGAAAAAAAATCAATTTTTAAGAGCATTTAGAGTTTGTAAAATGACTATTTCTGCATTAGAATTTATTTTTAAACAATACTCTGATGAAAAAGTTGCTGTCGAAAAAAATCCAACTTTAAGCAGAATTTTAGAACCTATCTCTAAAGTTCTAGATAGAGCTAATAAT
>JBOFLW010000082.1:0-1105 GCA_051658065.1 Cetobacterium sp. | reverse complement strand
CAAATTCTGAATTTGGTTTTGATTATTTAAGAGATAATATGGTCAATAAAGTTGAAGATAAAGTTCAAAGACCTTTAAATTTCTGTATTGTTGATGAGGTAGATTCTATATTAATAGATGAAGCTAGAACACCACTTATAATATCAGGAGCAGCATCTGAAACAACAAAATGGTATTCTATTTTCTGCCAAGTTGCATTTAGACTAGAGAGAAGTATTGAAACTGAAAAAATAAAAGATGCTAAAACAAAAAAAGAGATGAATATTTCTGATGAACAATGGGGAGATTATGAGGTAGATGAAAAATCTAGAAACATAGTTTTAACAGATAAAGGGATAAGAAATGTAGAACAACTCTTAAATATTGAAAATTTATATTCACCAGAGCATGTAGAATTAACACACTATTTAAATCAAGCTTTAAAAGCTAAAGAACTCTTTGTAAAAGATAGAGATTATCTGATTAGAGAGGGAGAGGTTGTTATAATAGATGAGTTTACAGGTAGAGCTATGGAAGGTAGAAGATACTCAGATGGACTTCATCAAGCTATTGAAGCAAAAGAGGGCGTAAATGTAGCTGGAGAGAACCAGACATTAGCTTCTATAACACTTCAAAACTATTTTAGAATGTATGAAAAATTAGCTGGAATGACTGGTACTGCAGAAACAGAAGCATCAGAGTTTATGCATACATATGGATTAGAAGTAATAGTTATACCAACTAATAAACCAATCAAAAGAGTTGATTTTCCAGATTTAGTTTACAAAACAAAAAAAGAGAAAACAAATGCTATTATAACTAGAATAGAAGAACTTTATGCAAAAGGGCAACCAGTTTTAGTTGGAACTGTATCAATTAAAAGTTCAGAGGAGCTCTCAGAGCTATTAAAAGAGAAGAATATACCTCATAATGTACTTAATGCTAAACTTCATGAGAAAGAAGCTGAAATCGTCGCTCAAGCTGGTAGATACGCAGGAGTTACAATTGCAACAAACATGGCTGGTAGAGGAACAGATATAATGTTAGGAGGAAATCCTGAATTTAGAGCTATTGCTGAAATTGGCAGTAGAGATGCAGGAAATTATCCAGTTATATTAGATAGATA
>JBOFLW010000081.1:0-1894 GCA_051658065.1 Cetobacterium sp. | reverse complement strand
TGTTCGTTAACTAATTAATACAGGGATTAGGAACATATCATCTTGGGCAGGTATAAGATGAGCTGAAAAGCATTTAGATATGTCGAACGATAACGACGAGCGATATACGTTGCCGTGAAAGTTCTTTTCTCCTGTTTTTTCTGAAACTAGGGGATAAGTCTACACTCCACTCGAAACTCAACCGTTGCTGTGAAAAAACAAGAACACTCGAACTCAGTATAATATGGTATAATTTAGATATCAAATATTTTTAAGTAGGAGGATTTTATGGAAAAATTAGTCAATTTAGATTTTAAAAATAAAGTTTTTTCTATTGTTGAAAATAGTCGAAAAAATATAATAGCAAATATATGGAAAAGGTTTTCGTAAAAGTAATTTGTTTAGTATGAGAAGATTTTATTTAAAAATAATGACTCGAAATGATTTTTCTTCAGATTTGACTTTTCTAAAAAAATATTGTAATACAATTATCATTTAGAAAGTTAATATGAGGTGAGTTATGAAATTTGGATTTAGAATGCCTAGTTTGAAAAAATCTTTATCCGCTAGAACAACGGGAAGTTTAAAAAGAGCTATCAAAAAAGAAATTATTCCAGGGTATGGTAAAAAAGGAACTGGGTGGTTGAAAGACCCTAAAAAAGCGGCTTATAATAAAGTATACAACAAAACTACAACAGGATGTTTATTGCCTATGCTAATATTAATATTTTTTGTAGCCTTATCTATTGTTTCTATAGGCAATGTTATAGAGAAGTTTAATTAACTTAAATATAAAAAAAGATAATGTAACATTTGAAGCCTGTTTTTAACAGGCTTTTTGTATACTTGATTTAGAATAGAATATGGTATAATTTAGGTATGGAGTATATGTTACAAAAAATTGGAGAAAATATATAATGAGGTGAAAAATGGTTAAGAAAAAGTTGCCTGTAGGAATAGATGACTTCAAAAAGATAATAGAGAATGATTATTATTTTGCTGACAAGACAATGTTTATAGATGAACTATTGAATAAAAAATCTGAAGTTACATTGTTACCAAGACCTAGAAGGTTTGGAAAAACTTTAAATATGTCAATGCTTAACTATTTCTTTAATATAGAAGAGAAAGAGATTAATAAAGAGTTATTCAATGGACTGTACATTTCAAAAACTGATAAAATGAAGTATTCGGGAGAATATCCTGTTATATATATCAGCTTGAAAGATGTGAAAGTTAGTAATTGGGAGTTATGTTTAGAGAAAATTTCTGCTTTGATTAAAAAAGAATATAGAAAATATGGGCTCGTTTTAGAAGATGGAAGAGGTGCTTTGGAAAACTCTCTTTTAAATTTATCAGAGCATCTTTATGAAGAATACAGAAAAAAAGTAATTATTTTAATAGATGAATACGATACACCCTTAGTTACAGCTCATTCTCAGAACTACTATAACGAAGCTATATTCTTTTTCCGTAATTTTCTGAGTGCAGCACTAAAAGGGAATCCGTACTTAGAGTTTTCTGTTCTTACGGGAATATTAAGAATAGCAAAAGAGAGTATATTTTCAGGGTTAAACAACCTTACAGTATCTACAATTCTTGATAATAAGTATGAACATTTTGGATTGAGTGAGAGTGAGGTAGAAGAAGCCTTAAAATACTATGAGCTAGATTATGAGTTAGAAGAAGTTAAAAAATGGTATAACGGTTATAAATTTGGAAATAAATTAGTATATAATCCTTGGTCTATTATAAATAGTATTAATGATAGAGAATTAAATCCATATTGGGTAAATACAAGTGATAATGCTTTAATTAAACAGCTTTTAGCTAAGAATGATTCTAAAGTATTCGAAGAGCTTGAGTTAATATTTAAAGGAGAGGTTATTTGGGAGACTATCTCAGAAAATATAGT
>JBOFLW010000080.1:0-2355 GCA_051658065.1 Cetobacterium sp. | reverse complement strand
ATACATATGGATTGGAAGTAATAGTTATACCAACTAATAAACCAATTAAAAGAGTTGATTTTCCAGATTTAGTTTATAAAACAAAAAAAGAGAAAACAAATGCTATTATAACTAGAATAGAGGAGCTTTATGCAAAAGGACAACCAGTTTTAGTTGGAACAGTATCAATAAAAAGTTCAGAGGAGCTCTCAGAGCTATTAAAAGAGAAGAGTATACCTCATAATGTACTTAATGCTAAACTTCATGAGAAAGAAGCTGAAATCGTCGCTCAAGCTGGTAGATATGCAGGAGTTACAATTGCAACAAACATGGCTGGTAGAGGAACAGATATAATGTTAGGAGGAAATCCTGAATTTAGAGCTATTGCTGAAATTGGCAGTAGAGATGCAGGAAATTATCCAGTTATATTAGATAAATACAAGCTTGAATGTGAAGAGGAAAAAAGAAAAGTTATTGAAGCTGGTGGATTATTTATTTTAGGTACAGAAAGACATGAATCTAGAAGAATTGATAACCAGTTAAGAGGAAGAGCTGGAAGACAGGGAGATCCTGGAGCTTCAGAGTTCTACCTATGCTTAGAAGATGACTTAATGAGACTATTTGGTTCTGAAAGAATTCAAGGTATTATGGAAAGATTAGGTTTACCTGAAGGAGAATCTATTCAACATAGAATGATAAACAAAGCTATTGAAAATGCTCAGAAAAAAGTTGAATCTAGAAACTTTGGTATTAGAAAAAATCTTCTTGAGTTTGATGATGTAATGAATAAACAGAGAGAAGCAATCTATTCTAGTAGAAATGAAGCTTTAGAAAAAGACGACTTAAAAGAAACAATCTTAGGAATGTTAAAATCAAGTATTTCTGATATAGTTGTAGAAAGATTTGTTGGAGAATTTAAAGAGGAATGGGATATTGTAGGGGTAAAAGATTCTATTCTAGAAAAGTATGCTTATGAAATAACTGATTTTGAAGAATATAAGTCTTTAACTGTTGAAGAATATGCAGAAAAATTGTATAAAGCAATAGTAGATGAATATGAAGCTAAAGAGAACGAGTTAACTTCAGAAGTTATGAGAAAAGTAGAAAAATATGTATTGTTTGAAGTTGTAGATGCTAGATGGAGAGAACATTTAAAAGCACTTGATGCTCTTAGAGAGGGAATCTATTTAAGATCATATGGTCAAAAAGATCCATTAGTAGAATACAAAATAATATCAGGGGATATGTATTCAAGAATGCTTTCGACAATAAAAGCCGAAGCTACATCTTATATGTTTAAAGTTGTAATAAAAAATCCAGAAGAAGAGATACTAACTCCTGGAGAAGGCGAAGAGCTAGATTTTGATTCAACTTGTATTTGTGGAAGTGGAAAAATTTACGGAAAATGTTGTGGAAGAGTTTAGGGAGGAAAAATGAAAAAAATTATAGTTTTTATCGGGATATTAGCTACATTAACAGCTTGTAGTTCAACAACAAAAAACAGTTCAACTTTAGAGGAAAAATATAAAGTAGATACTGTAGCTATGAAAAATTGGGAAGAAACATTTAGTAAAGTAATAACAGGTGAAGCAGAGTTAGAAGATTGGTATGGTGCTGACCAACCAATTAGTTTCTTGGCTAGAAATCAGAAGTTAGACCAAAAACAAGTTAAATTCTTAGATTCATTAAAAACTAAAGGTGAGATAACAGAGGCTGACCAAGATCAATTTAATGCAATTTTAGAAAAAACAGTAAAAAAACTTCCAAGACAATATTATTTAAAAGATGAAAATATTAAAGACCCAGCAGGATTAGCAAAATATATGGTAGCACAATCTTATATAAGAATGGAAAATCCATCTAATCATATAGCTAATGAAGTTGCGACAAAAGAGGAATGGGCAGAAATTGTAGCTTATTCTAAAAAAGATAATTTAACTGAAAAAGAAGTTAAAAAATTCAGAAAAACATTAAATAAATTTATTAAAAGAGGAGAGTTCTTCGATTCTAAAACATGGTACTTTGTAGAGGTTTCACCTAGAATTATAGAGGTAAATAACATGTACAAAAAAGTAGATAAAACAAAGTTAGAGAAGAATAATGTAAATGCAAAATCATTATACCTTGCTTATTCACAGTACTTCTCAAAATTAGAAAAGTGGGATGACTAAAAAATTATGGCGCCTTTAGAAATAAAGGTGCCATATTCATTGTAGGAGGATTTTATGAATGAAAGATATGATCTTCACACTCACACAACATATTCAGATGGAACATTTAGTGTCCAAGAGTTGTTAAACAGAGCTAAAAGTATTGGATTATCAGGAATATCTATAACCGATCATGATACTATGGAAGGAACTTTAGAAGCTAGAG
>JBOFLW010000079.1:0-9752 GCA_051658065.1 Cetobacterium sp. | reverse complement strand
CACGATTAAAAGTCGTGTGCTCTACCATCTGAGCTAATGACGCATTTGTATGGAGCGGGAGACGAGGGTCGAACTCGCGACATTCAGCTTGGAAGGCTGACGCTCTACCAACTGAGCTACTCCCGCATCACTTACAAATATATAGTACCACAAGTTTTATACTTTGTCAACAAAGTTTTTTATTTTTTTTTATTAATTTTTTATTATTGTAAATCTTTCTTTTAATTCATCTCTCATAGAACAGATAAATTCTATTTTTTTTCCCATTATTAAAGGAACAATTATCTCTCTTTTATCTTTTGTTATTATTCTAATAATAACTTGAAGTTTACTCGCTTTTCCAACTACTCCCTCTTTAAGAGTACAACTTTCTATATCATCTAGTAATAAGTCTAATCCCTCACCGATTATTTTTTTATTTTCACAATCTAACACTATCTTATAACTAAATATATTTTTTAAATGCTTTAATCCCAAAAATAATAATAATCCAGCTATTCCTAAATATGGAATACTAAAATTTTTCGTATATCCTATATAGCCTTGTAATAGTCCAATTAAAATCAATGGAAATCCTGTTCCTAACCACATAATCAATTTTTTTGCTTCTAGTCTATAAATTTTTTTTGGTTTAAACTCTATTTTAGTTTTTTCTATTTTTTTTATAAAATCATCATAAAAAAACATAATTCCACCTCTTTTTTATTAATATGTATTTAAGAAATAAAAGTAGAGATTAATCTCTACTTTTATTTTAAATTTCTATTTTACTAACTCCATTATATCTTCTGGTTTATAATCTAAATTATGAACTGCATTAATATATCTTACTGTCTTACTCTTTCCTCTAATCACTAAAGTTTGAGTTCTTGCAATATTTCCTTTTCTTTTTACACCTTCTAAAAGGTCTCCACTTGTTATTCCTGTAGCTGAGAAAATAACTTCATCATCTTTAACAAGATCATCCATTTTTAAAACATCTCCAACTCTAAGTCCCATCTCTTCACATCTAGATTTTTCATAAGCTGAAATTTTGTCATTTTCTAAAGAAACTCCTTTAACTTCACTTCTTAATTTCAATCTAGCTTGCATATCTCCACCTAATGCTTTTATAACAGCAGCTGATATTACTCCTTCAGGTGCTCCACCAATTCCATATAAAACATCTACATCTGAATCAACAACAGATGTTAATATAGATCCTGCTACATCTCCATCTGGAAGAGCGTAAACTTTAACATCTAAATCTTGTAAATCTTTTATTATAGCTTTATGTCTTGGCTTGTCTAATATTACTATAGTTAATTCATTTAAAGGTTTTTTTAATGCTGTACAGATATTATTTATATTTTCCATTAAAGGTTTTGATAAATCTATTACACCTTTTGCTTCTGGACCAACAATTAGTTTTTCCATATACATATCAGGTGCTTTTAAAAAACTTCCTTTATTTCCAACTGCTAAAACCGCTATAGCATTAGCTTGACCTTGAGCTGTCATTCTTGTTCCTTCTACAGGATCTACTGCTATATCAACTTCAGAATATTTTTCTTTGTCGATTGAATCTAATCCTACTTTTTCCCCGATGAATAGCATAGGTGCTTCGTCTATCTCTCCCTCTCCTATTACTATTTCCCCTTTAATCTTTATTCCGTTTAGCACAGTTCTCATAGCGTCTACTGCTGCTTGATCTGCTGCCTCCTTATCTCCTCTTCCTACCCATTTGTAAGCGGCTAAGGCTGCTGCTTCTGTAACTCTAGCAAACTCTAAAGCTAACTCTCTTTTCATTTCTTCCTCCTACTTTGTTTCAATCAATCTATAAATTTTTTCTCCTGGTAAAACCATTTGAAGTTGATTCCTTGCTATCTGCTCTCTATAAAACGGATTATTTACATCTTCAATCATTAAATCATATTTAACAATTAAATTTTGAAGTTCTTTTTTATGTTTTATTTTTAGTTCGTTCTCTATTTTAAGTTTATCAATTTTTATAAATGATCTAAATATATTTTGCCCTATAAAAGCAAAATGCATAACTAATGGAATTATAAGAAATAAATTTTTCATTAATTTTTTCCAAATTCTTTCTTTAACATCTGTAATTTTTTAGTAACCATTCTTTTTGCTACTGGTGATATTTTATCTACAAATAAAATTGCTTCTAAATGATCATATTCATGTTGGAAAGCTCTTCCTAAAAGGTCTGTTCCCTCTTCTATTACCTCTTCACCTTTTTCGTTTAAATATTTTATTTTAACTGTTACAGATCTTTTCACAGGTTTATATATTCCTGGAACACTTAAACATCCCTCATCTTCATTTGCAACTATATCAGATAACTCTATAAGCTCTGGATTAATAATTTTTCTTATTACTCCATCCCCAATGTCAATAACAAACATTCTTTTTGCTACACCTATTTGTGGAGCAGCAAGACCAACGCCGTTTGCTTCATGCATAGTTTCTACCATATTATTTAAAATCTCCAATATCTCTGGTGTTATCTCTTTAACAGGTTCAGCCACAGTTCTTAAAGACTCATTTCCATAAATTTTTATTTCATATACCATAAATTTTCCTCCATTCTTTTTTTACTTAATATGTATTATATCATATTAGATTAATAGGGTCTATATCAACTACTACTCTATATTTTTTATTTTCTATATTTTTTATTTTTTGTTCTAGTTCTTTTTTATATAAATTTATATTATTTCTATCACCTTTAATAAAAATATTGCATCTATATCTACCTTTAACTTTATAAACTAAAGATTTCATTGGACCATATAGTTCTACATTATCACTATCAATCTCTTTAAATAACTCATAACAATATTCTTCTAAACCTTTTTCCTCTTCTGAAGATATTCCTATATTTATTATTTTAGAAAATGGTGGATAAGAAAGTATCTCTCTTTTTTCAATCTCTTTATTATAAAAATTTATGTAACTATTTTCTTGAATTTTTTCAATTATATAATTTTCTGGTTGATAAGTTTGAATTATAACTTTACCTTTTTTTTCACCACGTCCAGCTCTTCCTGCTACTTGGGTTATCATCTGATAAGTTCTCTCTCCAGATCTAAAATCTGGAATACTCATTATCGTATCTGCATTTATCACTCCAACTAACGTGACATTTGGAAAATGTAAACCTCTTGAAATCATCTGAGTTCCAATCATTATATCATATTTTCCTTCTAAAAAATCATTGTACATATTTTCATAAAAATTTTTCTGTTTTGAAACTTCTCCATCTACTCTTATTATATTAACTGGAAATCTTTTTTTTAGTTCCTCTTCTACTCTTTCAACTCCACGACCACTAAAAACTATTTTGTCACTACCACACTTCGAACATCTTTTAGTAAATCTTTTTGATATTCCACAGTAATTACATTTCATGCTTCCATTACTAGCATAATAGTTAAGCTTTATTGAACAATGCTCACATTCCTCCATATGCCCACACTCTTCACACTGAATTAAAGTTGAGTATCCCTTTCTATTTAAAAGCAATATTACTTGCTCTTTTCTTAAAAGTGTTGCTCTTATTTCATCTAATAAATTTTGACTAAAAAAACTATCCTCTTCTTTTTTCATATCTATTACTTTAATTTCTGGTAATTTAGCATCTTTATACCTATGATCAATTTCAAACAATTCAAAAATTCCCTTTTGACCGTAATAATAACTTTCTATTGATGGTGTTGCTGAACCTAATACAATTTTTGCATTTTGAAGTTCAGCTTTTTTTATAGCTACAAATTTGGCATTATATCTCGGAGCGGAATCTTGCTTGTAACTGTTTTCATGCTCTTCATCTATTATTATGTATTCTAAATTTTTGACAGGAGCAAATATTGCTGACCTAACGCCTAATACGATTTGTTTAGCTCCTGAATATATACTATACCACTCTTTAGCTCTATCTATTGATGATAATCTACTGTGAAGTATTGCTACTCCATCTCCAAATTCAATTTTAAATCTTTTTACCATTTGTGGTGTTAACGATATTTCTGGAACTAAAAATATAGAGCCATTTCCTCTCTCCAAAGCTTTTTTAATAAGTTGAATATAGATTTCTGTTTTTCCAGAACCTGTTACTCCTCTAATTAAGAAATGTTTTTTATTTGAATTTTCAATTCCATTCTTTATTTTTTCTTGTTCTGAATTTAATTTAGTATCTTCTACGATTTTATTTTCAGAAGAATTTACTTTAAGCTTTTCTTCATCAAACGATTTTATTTTTCTTTCGAATATCAACGTTCCACTTTTTAAATGTTTTTCAATTATTTTATTTTCAAATTTTTTATTAAGTGTTAACTTTCCAACTTCTTTTCTCTTATCAAAATATTGAATTAATTCATTATCCTCTATACTTTTTGCATTATTTAAAAAATACCATCCATCTATAAGGTTCAAATATTCATTTTTTAAATAGAATTCTAATTTTTCTTTTGAAAAGTTATCAATCAATGACTTTTTTCTGACTTTTGATTTTTCAAAAAAATATTCTAATAATTCATCTCGTATTAAAATATTTTCTATATTTTCAACTCTATAAATATCTTCGAATTTTATTTTTACACCTACAGGTACTGCCGTTGTAAAAACTTGTTCAAAAGAACACATATAATAATCTTTAATCCAAAGTAATAATTTTATAAAATTTTTTGAAAAATTTATTTCTCCATGTAATTTTTCTTTTATTTTCAAAACTTTAAAAGCATAAGTTTTTTCTGTCTCTTCTTCAATTATTAAACCTATCCTATTTTTATTCCTAAAAGATACTAAAACTCTATCACCTATTTGAATATCTTCACTATCACTAGAATAAGTATAGAAATCATTTGTTTTTTCTATATAGACACTAAAATATTTCATATCATCTCCTAGTTTAATTTTAGCTTTATCTTTTTTACATTGAGTAACTCTTTATGCGGCTCTAAACTTTGAGTTACTACAATACCTGTTCCTTGCATTTCTATTTCTATTTCACTACCTTTAAAAATTTCAATTACTTCTCTTGCACTAAGACCTTTTAAATCAGGCATCATATATAACTCTTCATTATTTACGAAACTTCTTAAACTTTTTTTACTTGCTACTTTTATATTTTCTATTTTTTGTGAATGAATATTTTTTAGCTTAGTTATTCTTTTGATAACTTCTCCTAATACTGGTGCTGCAGCTGTTCCACCAAATTTATCATATAAAACTTCTCCTTGTGGTTTAAAGAACATCGCTAGCATTATATATTGAGGTTTATCAACTGGGAAAAATCCCATTACAGATGATAAATATTCATGTTTTACATATCTTCCATTTTCACTATATTGAGCTGTTCCTGTTTTTCCACCAATTCTATAATCATCTACATGAGCTTTTTTTACTGTTCCTTCTAATACAGCTAACTCCATCATACTTCTCATCTCTTTTGAAACTTTTTCATCAAAAATTTTCTCTTTTACAGTTGGAAGATTTCTTCTAATAACCATTCCATCTTTATCTGTTATTTTATCAACTATGTATGGCTTGTAAAGTGTTCCTCCATTTATTACAGCTGAAAACGCTGTTATCATCTGTATCGGTGTCACAGCTATTCCTTGTCCAAATGACATTGTACTTTTTTTCAATCCATTCCAACTTTTAACTGCTTCTCTTCTAGGTTTTTTTTCATATGGATAATCTACACCTGTTCTGTCATATAAACCTAATCTTTCTAAATATTTATCGAACTCTTCATTAGTAAACTTATCAGCCGTTAAAACCATACCTATATTACTTGATTTTTTCAAAATTTCTTCTGTTGTCAGTATTCCTTTAACACTTCTACTACTCTCTTTTATTGTATGTTTATAACGTCTTAGTGTTCCATCTCCTATATCAAAATTTGTAAATCTTTTTATTTTTTTTTCTTGCATTGCTGCTGCAATTATTAGAGGCTTAAATATAGATCCTGGTTCCAATTGCGATTGAAATAATGGATTAGCTACATTTTTTTTATTCTTTCTAAAAAATGCTGTTGCTAATATTTTACCTGTATTTGGGTCCATTAAAATAGAGTGAACCTCTTCAGCATTAGTTTTTTTAAATTGTTTCTCTATTTCATCATTTAGTATATATTGTAAATCATTGTCTATTGTTAAATGTATGTCCATACCGTCTAAATTTATTTTTGACCTTGCTCCTGCCGTAGGTAAACCTATTCCTAAACTTCTAATACTTGGAATTATTTTTGATGATTTATCTCCTTTTAAATATTTTTCATAGAATAGTTCAATTCCAAAAGTTCCTTCTTTTTCAGATGATTTTTTAAATCCAGTATTTCCAACTAAGAAAAAGTATTGTTCTGGTTTATAATACCGTCTTTCTTTTCTTCCTGTTAAGAATATAATATTTTTTCCTTTGATTTTATATTTTTCTAAAATATCTTCTATCTCCTGTTTTTCTACATCATCTATATTACGATTTAATCTTTTATAAACTCTCTCATCTTTTCCTAATTTGTTTATTACATTAAGTAATGGTTTATAATTTTCTTTGATATATTTTTTAGCTACAAGCTCTTTTAAAGCTTCTGGAGCTTCTTCTGATTTAACAAACCTTTTTGGATCTAATGATAACTCATACATATTAATGCTATATGCTAATCCTTTTCCTTTTGAATCATATATGTTTCCTCTTTGCCCACCCTCTTTTCTTTCTATGTTAACTTGTTTATTTATTGCATCTTTATAATTTTCAGAGTTAAAAAGCTGAATTTGAATCATCCTAAACATTAAAATAAAAAAACAAAACAAAATAACATCTGATACTATAAAAGATCTCAATATAAAATTATTTTTCATTTTTATTTTTTTCCATTTAAAAAATATATACAGGTTAAAAATTAAGAGTAATATCACTGCTACAGCTAATAAGAACTTTTTATAATATAACGAAAGTCCAATTGTAAATATTTGTAATAAAAGTAAAAATATTTTTGATTTTTTATTCATTCGTCCATCCTCTTTTTGTTTTTCTTTTAAATATTATATCAAATATTAACAAAATAAGGTATAATAAGAATAAAATTCTAATAAAACCTAAAAAAAGGAGGTCGTATGGTAAGTTTTTTTATCATACAAAAACTATATGAACTTTTTATTTCTTTTGCTTTTTATGTCTACTTCAATATTTGCAATAAATATAGGTGTCATTGACTCTGAATATATTTTTAGTCAATATAACAAACGTTATGAAATGGAGGAAATTCTTGAAACTAAAAGATTAGAATTAAATTCAGATATAGAAGGGTTAAGACAAAGTCTATTAGAACAAGAAAAAATAATTAAATCCAAATCTAAAATTACCGAAGCTGATAAAAAAAAGTTACTTAATTTAAAAAAACAATTCCAAGAAAAAATAGAACTATCCGAGCAAAACTTTCAAGAAAATCAACAAAACTTTATACATGATATTAAATTTGAAATTGATTCTGTTGCTATTTTAATAGGAAAACAAAAAAATTTAGAAATGGTTATTGAAAAAAGTGCTACTATTTATGGTGGAATAGATTTAACTGAAGATGTAATTAATTTTTTAAATAATAAAGAATCATTTAAATTAGATACTAAAAACATTTTAAAAAAAGAACTTTAAAAAGGGTCCTCTCTAAATTAGACCCTTTTATTTTTTTTTATTTTTTAATCAATTAGCAAAAAATAAAAAAAAAGCACCTAAGTGCTTAAAATTCTTTATGGTGGAAACAACTGGACTTGAACCAGTGACCCCCTGCTTGTAAGGCAGGTGCTCTCCCAACTGAGCTATGCTTCCAAAATGGTACCCCGTAGGGGAATCGAACCCCTGTCTATAGAGTGAAAATCTATTGTCCTAACCGTTGAACGAACGGGGCAACTTTGCTGATGCTTTGTTGCTATATAACAATAGTACCATTTTTTTTATAAAATGTCAATAGATTTTATTTAATAGTTTCCCACTCTTCCTCTTTAAACCCAATCAACACTTTCTCTTTACTTATTAACATTGGTCTTTTTATTAACATCCCATTCGAAGATAAAATATCTAAAAGTTCCTCTATATTATTTTCACAAACTTTTTCTTTTAAGTTCATCTCTCTATAGAGAATACCGCTCGTATTAAATAATTTTTTTATTGGCAATTGGCTTAAAGACAGCCATTTTTTTAACTCTTCTTTTGTTGGATTTTTTTCAACAATATGTCTTGATTCATAATTGATTTCGTTTTCATCTAACCACTTTTTAGCTTTAACACATGTTGAACATTTTGGATAATTCAAAAATAAATATTTCATAAATCAACTCCTCTAATTTTTTTAATTACTATAAAAAATACAAATAAAAAAGGAGATTACCTCTCCTTTTTTTATACTATTATTTACTTAATAATCTTTTTAACTCTTCAATTTTATTTGTTCTTTCCCAAGGTAAATCTAAATCAGTTCTTCCAATGTGACCGAAAGCTGCTAAATCTTGATAATTAAAGTTTCCACTTCTTAACTCTAAATCTCTCTCAATTCCTCTAGGTGTTAAATCAAATACATTTTGAACTGCTTCTGCTAATTTTATCTCTTCAACTTTTCCAGTACCAAAAGTTTCTATTTTAACCGATGTAGGCTCTACAACACCAATTGCGTAAGATAACTGAACCTCACATTTGTCAGCTAAATCTGCTGCTACTATGTTCTTAGCTACCCATCTAGCTGCATAAGCTGCTGATCTGTCAACCTTTGAAGGATCTTTTCCTGAGAATGCTCCACCACCGTGTCTAAAGAATCCACCATAAGTATCTACAATTATTTTTCTACCAGTTAATCCTGTATCTCCATGAGGTCCTCCGATTACGAATCTTCCTGTTGGATTTATATGATAATGCTTAACCTCTTCTGAATTTAAGTTGTAAGCTTCTAAAACTGGCTTTATAACCATTTCTTTTACATCATTATGAATCTGTTCTTGAGTTACATCTGGATTATGCTGAACAGAAACTACAACTGTATCAACACCTACTACTTTTCCTGTTTCATCATAAGCTAATGTTACTTGTGATTTTGCATCTGGTCTAGCCCATGCTAATTCTTTTGATCTTGTAATTCTTGTTAATTTAACAATTATCTCTCTTGATAAAACTAATGCTAATGGCATTAACTCAGGAGTTTCCTTAACAGCTCCACCAAACATAATTCCTTGGTCTCCTGCTCCTCCTACATCTACTCCCATAGATATATCTGGTGATTGTGAGTGAATTGCATTTAAAACACCACAGTCAGAATCAAATCCCATTCCTTGCTTATAACCAATTTCATCTATTTTATTTCTAACGATATCTTGAATATCGATATAAGTTGTTGTAGTAATCTCTCCTCCAACAATAACTTGCCCTGTTGTACAGAAAACTTCACAAGCTACTCTTGCTGCTGGGTCATTTTTAATACATGCATCTAATACTGCATCTGATATCTGATCTGCTATTTTATCTGGATGCCCAGGTGATACACACTCCGAAGTAAAGTAAGTTAAATTTTTCATTTTGTTTCCTCCTAATATTTGTCAAGAGAGATAAAAAAAGCCTTTTATCTCTCTCCAGAAAGATAAAAGGCTCAAAGCTCTTTTAGGTCATCTTTCTGGAATTAGCACCACACCTCTAAGGTAGGTTGCTGAAACTTCATAGGGCCAGTCCCTCAGTCTCTCTTGATGATTTTTTATTAAATTTATTATACT
>JBOFLW010000078.1:0-14968 GCA_051658065.1 Cetobacterium sp. | reverse complement strand
TCTACTTCCTTCTCCAAAATCTGATTTTTTTATAATTAATCCTTTTGTTTCTAAAAATATCATTTCTTTAGTTCCTTTCTTTTAAGGCCACTATTTACTTTTATATCTCTCAACTCTAACTCTGCTACTTTACTATTCTTTTCGTATAACTCCATCTTTATAGGTAATAAAAATTCATTTACTTTTTTATAAGATTTTATTTTTATTACATAATTATCTTTGTACTTTATTTCCTTTACTTTTTCTGAGTAGTAGTTATTTTTAAAACTCTGATCATTTTGATCTTTATTTTTCAAATCTTTAATAATTGACAAAAAATTACTCACATCTTCACTACTATTCTCAGAGATTTCTTTAAATAAAGGAATATATACTAATGATTTTCCTTGTTCATCTTGAAATATTTCACCTTTATTTACTTTTGGAGATACTATCTCTTTTCTTAAATAGTCAGATGATATATATTCTATATTGTATTCTTTTAATCTTTTTTCTCCATTTATGTATACAGTTTCTTTTACATTTGAATAAATATCTGTTATATTAGAAATTCTATTTATTGATGCAAAGATTGATGTACTTATAAGTAAAAATGTAAATATATTTTTCAACATCTATTCCACCTCTGTAAGGACTATTACTTCATTTATATCTGTTAAATTAAATGGCAATTTAACAAAATATTCTACATTATTTTCATATTTTTTCTTTATTTCAGTTACTTCAGCTATTGACAATCCTTTGGGATAGATATCACTAATTCCTGAAGTAGAAATTTTATCTCCTACATTTAGCTGTGCTTCGTGAGTAGAAACAGGTTCAAATATCAACTGATCACTTCTATTTCCTTTAATTATTCCAACTGTGTTTCCTCCTGCTGTTGCACTAACTATTGAATCTTGAAATGTAATCATCTGTACTATTGAATAATTTTTAAATACTTTTTCTACACGACCAACTAATGTTTCCTTGAAAAGTACTGGCATATTTTTTTGAATTCCATCTTTTGAACCTATATTTATGGCAAAACTTTCATACATCTCTCTTGTTTGTTGGAAACTTATTTTACCAACTTTAAATTTAAATTTAAAGGTTTCTTTCATTTCTAAAAGTTCTCTCAATCGACCATTTTCCTCCAATAGCCTTTGATTTTTTTCTTGAATTAAAGATTTTTCTGTTATAGTCTTTTTTAATTCAGTATTTTCAGTAATTAACTCTTTATAATTTATTACTGTTTCAGTACTTTCTTTAGCTTTTTTTCCTAAAAAATATATTTTAGATTGAATAGGTAATAGCAATTCTTCCATCTCTGTCATAGTATATTTAAATACATCTTTAGCAAAAAAAACTACAACCATAACTATAGCAAATATATATATTATATTTAGGACTTTATTTTTTTTCTTTCCTGTTTTCATATCTATCCTTTTATGATTTCAACTAATATTTTTGAAAGATTAACTAAATCATTTATTTCAATATACTCCTCTAATGTATGAACTTTTGACATTCCTACAGCAAGATTAACACAAGGCACTCCCTTACTATTATAAATATTTGTATCACTTCCACCACCAGAAGAAACTGTTTCACTATTTATTCCAATTTTTTGACAAGCTTCTTTCACTATTTGAACAACATTTTCGTTATCATCTAATACAAATCCTGGATATTCAATATTTATATCATTCTCTACTTTTGCACCAAACCCATTACAAACTTCTTCTAAAATTAATAAAGTTTCCTCTAATAAATTTTTTAATTTTTCATTTGATAAACTTCTTGCCTCATATTCTAGCTCTACTGAAGGCATAACTATATTTGTTGCTTGTCCTCCACTAACAACACCTATGTTTGAAGTTGTTTCTGAATCAATTCTTCCTAACTTCATCTTTGTTATTGCATGAGCTGCAACTGTTAAAGCGTTTATACCACTTTCAGGAGATATTCCTGCGTGAGCTGGCTTTCCTATTATTCTTATTGTTCCTCTTGCTGCTGAAGGAGCTTTTGTTATTATTTTCCCTGGTTTTCCACTAGAGTCTAAAATAGATCCGCATTCAATATTATATTTTTCAATATGGAATGATTTAGCTCCAAGTAAACCTACTTCTTCTCCCATTGAAAAAACAACTACAATTTCTGGATGCTCTAAATTATTTTCTTTTATAACTCTTAACATCTCTATAATTGAAGCTATTCCTCCTTTGTCATCTCCACCTAATATTGAAGTTCCATCTGATTTTATAATGCCATTTTCTATAACTGGCACTATTTTTTTACAAGGAGTAACTGTATCCATATGAGCACTAAATAAAAATCTCTTTTTACCTGGTGATTTTAAAGTTCCAATTATATTTCCACAATTTCCGTTATTTAATTCACCTGCATTATCTTCTTCTACGTCTAATCCAAGCTCTTTTAAAACTTTAATTAAATAATCCCCCATAGCTCTTTCATCTCTTGAAGGTGATGAAATTTTTACCATATCTAAAAAATTTTCTACTAATCTAGCTTCTCTTATCATTTGTCCTCCCATAGGTTATCTATTTTTGATGTTCTTCCCTAGATTATATTACATTGTTATTCCTTTGTAAAGAGTTAAAGATAACAAAATAACAGTTGTTAGGTACTAGTAAAAAAAAACCTGTAGAAATATCTACAGGTTTATATAAAACTATTTAGCTGCTTTGTAAGCGTTTTCTGATCCGAAAACTGTCTTAATTTTTGATTTATAGTAAGCTTTCATTTCTGCTTGTGCAACACCTAAGTATTTTCTTGGGTCGAACTCTCCTGGTTGCTCTCCGAATACTCTTCTTACTCCTGCAGTGAATGCAAGTCTTCCATCAGTATCAACATTTATTTTTGCAACACCTGATTTAGCTGCTCCCATTAATTCTGTATCAGGAATTCCTATTGCGTCTGATAATTGTCCACCAAACTTTTTGATTTCTTCAACATATTTTTGAGGTACTGCTGAAGATCCGTGTAATACGATAGGGAATCCTGGAAGTCTTCTTTCTACTTCTGCTAATACTGTTAATTCAAGCTTAGGATCAGTTCCTGGCTTAAATTTATGAGCTCCATGAGAAGTTCCTATAGCAATTGCTAATGAATCTACTCCAGTTCTTGAAACAAATTCTTCAACCTCTTCTGGGTTTGTGAAGATATGGTGCTCTGCAACAACGTCATCCTCTACTCCAGCTAGAACACCTAATTCAGCTTCTACAGTTACGTCGAATTGCTTTGCATATTCTACTACTTCTTTTGTTACTGCTATATTTTCTTCAAATGTATGGTGAGAACCATCTATCATTACTGATGAGAATCCTGCATCGATACAAGCTTTTACTGCATCTAAGTTTGGTCCGTGATCTAAGTGAAGTGCTACTGGTATATCTGATCCCATAGCTCTTGCTCTATCTACAGCTGCCTTTGCTAATAATGGAGCTACCTCTTTTGTCATATATTTTAATGCTCCTGTTGAACATTGAAGTATAACTGGTGATCCTGCTTCAGCACAAGCTTCTACGATTGCTAGCATTTGCTCCATGTTATTGAAGTTGAATGCTGGAACTGCATAATGCTCTTTGTTAGCTTTTTCAAACATTTCTCTAGTATTAGATAATCCTAAGTCTTTATAATTATATGACATTTTTTTCCTCCCGAGTTGTTTTATTTATAGTATTATAATATCAAATTTTTTAATTAAAATCAATTTTTGAAACTATTAGTTTTTCATCTTTATTTGACTTAAAATATATCTAAAAAACCACTTTATCTTTCTTTTGCTCTTAAAAATCTTAAAAACCTCTGGTATTAACTCAATAACATCTTCAACTATTCGTTGATATGAAGATAAAAATTTTGGCAATAACTTTTGGTTATTTACTAACCACGATAAAAAAATTAAATTTATTATTCTTAAAAAGCTCGAAGCAAAATTTAAAATTCCAATTCTTGTAATATAGATATTATAAATTTTAAATAAAACTTCTCCCTCTTGGTGGTAGTAAATTTGAGCTAAAAAAGTTGTTAAATAAATAATTAATAAAAATTTAAGTTTCTTTATATTTTTTAATAACTCTTTATTATAAAATATATTCAAAATGATTCCAATTATCAATAAAGTAACTAAAATTTTCATATCTTTTATAAATAAATTTAAAAAGAATAAAATTAAAATGCTACTTTTGAACAACAGTCATGCCACCCATGTAAGGTACTAAAACTTTTGGTACTAAGAATGATCCATCCTCTTGCTGGTAGTTTTCCATTATAGCTAATAATGTTCTTCCTACTGCTAATCCAGATCCATTTAATGTATGACAGAACTCACTCTTTGTGCTTCCTTCTGGTCTATACTTTAATCCCATTCTTCTAGACTGGAAATCTCCACAATTAGAACAAGATGAAATCTCTCTAAATTTATTTTGTCCAGGTAACCATACTTCTAAATCATAAGTTTTAGCTGCTCCGAATCCCATATCTCCAGAACAAAGGTGTATTAATCTGTAAGGTAACTCTAATTTTTGAAGTATCGTTTCTGCATTTACTACCATTTTCTCAAGCTCATCATAAGATGTTTCTGGAGTTGCTAGCTTTACCATCTCTACTTTATTGAATTGGTGCTGTCTTATAAGACCTTTTAAATCTCTTCCATAAGAACCAGCTTCTCTTCTGAAACAAGGTGAATAAGCTGTATAATACTTAGGTAAATCGCTTTCACTTAAAATCTCTTGTCTATGGATATTTGTTAATGTAATCTCAGACGTTGAAATTAAGAACATATCATCAGTTGTTTTGTACATATCCTCTTCAAATTTAGGAAGTTGCCCTGTTCCTTCACAAATCTCTCTTCTTACTATAAATGGAGTTAAATGCTCAGTGTATCCATGCTCTGTTGTATGAGTATCTAGCATGAAACTGATTAAAGCTCTCTCTAATCTAGCAGCAGCACCTCTGTATATAGTAAATCTAGATCCACCTAATTTAGCTCCTCTTTCGAAGTCTAAAATTCCTAAATCTTCTCCAAGCTCCCAATGCTCTTTTGGTGTGAATGAGAACTCTTTTGGTGTTCCCCATCTTCTTATCTCTACATTATCATCTTCATCTTTTCCTAATGGAGTACTTGAATGGTAAGTGTTTGGTAATGTCATTTGGAAATAAGTTACTTTTTCTTCTACAGCAGATAGTTTAACATCTAACTCTTTTATTTGAGCAGAAACTTTTCCCATCTCAGCTATTATTTCAGAAGCATCTTCCCCAGCTTTTTTTCTTCTCGCTACTTCAGCAGACTCTGTATTTCTTTTATTTTTTAATGTTTCAACTTCAGTTAAAATCTCTCTTCTCTCTGCATCTAGTGTTACAAACTCCTGAAGATCGATGTTACTCCCTCTGTTTACTAACATCTCTTGAAGCATCTCAATGTTTTCACGAATAAATCTTAAATCTAGCATATCCTTTTCTCCTTTGTAATTAATTATATAATTTAGATTTTATAACCTTTTTTCACTATGTGTACATTTTTTATATCTATTCCTGCTAAAATTAAAAAAGAGTTTGGAGATGTATTAACAAGTTCTAACTTTATTGTATTCTCTACTCTTGAGAAATCTTTAACTCTTTCCCCTAAATTTCTTTCAGATATTTTTCCATTTTTTTCTTTTCTTTCAATAATTTCACCACTGTTAAATAGTGCTTCTAGAATATCAATATCCTCTTTTGAACCCTCTATTTCAAATAATGCATTTGTATAAGTATCAGCAATACTTACTTTATCTTCTACAGTTTCAACTTTATTAACTCTAAATCCTGGAACTGCGGCTAAATTTATTCTCTCTAAAACCTCTTCATTTGTCATTGGCTCTAATAACTCTATATCCATTAGCTCATTAAAAGCTTCTGTTCCTAATGAAATTGGATTTCCTAAAGATATCCTTGGTCTAGGATGAAACCCTTGAGTATATTTCATTGGTATATGTGCTTTTTTTAATAATCTATCTGCAAATCTAAGCATATCTAAATGGGATATAAATCTCATTTCATCATACTTGTCAAAAAATATTCTCTTTTTCATTAAACTACCTCATTTTTATTATTTTATATATTGTACCATGTTACATCCTTAAATTAAATACCTTTATTTAAAAAAATAAAAAAAATCTAAAAGAATAAAATACTCTTTTAGATTTTTATTTATTTCTTTATTTACTCTTTTTCTCTAACTCTTTAACTCTTTTTAATAGTTCTGGTAATCTTTTTTGTGCTGCCTTCACCTTTAAATCATCTTTTAAATTCATTAATGGATGTCCTGCTAAAATTTGATTATCATCTACATTTCCTATTATTCCAGATTTAGCTCCAACCATAACATTGCTTCCTATCTTTATATGTCCAGCAACTCCAACTTGTCCACCTAAAGTAGTATTTGCTCCTATCTCTGTACTTCCTGCTATTCCTACTTGAGAAATTATTAAACAGTTTTCTCCAATTATATCATTATGAGCTATTTGAACCAAATTATCTATTTTTGTATATTTTTTTATTATTGTATCTCCTATAGTTCCTCTATCAATTGTAGTATTTGCTCCTATCTCTACAAAATCTTCAATTACAACAGAACCTATTTGATCTATTTTTGTATTATTTCCATTAATTTTTACAAATCCGAATCCATCTGAACCAATTACAGCTCCAGGCTGGATAACACAATTATTACCTATTTTTGTAAACTCTCTAATTGTTACATTTGGATATATTATTGTATTATCTCCTATCTCTGTTCCTTGGCATATTGTTACGTTTGGATATATTGTTACATTTTTTCCAATTATAACATCATGACCAATATACGCATTTATTCCAATAGAACTTCCCTCTCCTATTAAAGCTGAATCTTCTACCATTTTTTCCATCTTCTTTATCTCTCTTTTGAAGAAATTTAAAAGCTTTGGCATTAATACTCTTGGATTTGAAGTTACTTTTAAATAAGTTTTACCGTTATCTTCTAGCTCTATTCCTGCTGGAACAATTATAACTGTTGCTTTTGTTTCATTAAGTTTTTTTAAAAATTTTTCATCTGATGCAAAAGTTACATCTCCTTCTTGTGCTTGAAAAAAGGGAGATAAGCCATTTATTACTTTGGCATCTCCCTTTACCTCACATTCAAGAAGGGATACTAACTCATCTATTTTATAAGTCATTATTTTCCCTCTCTATATAAGTTAATTTTTATTAGTTTACTTTTTTACTTTTTTCCATAACATTTAAAACTTTTGGTGTTAAATTCTCTCCACCAAACTTTATTGCTCCTTGCTCTAATACGTAATCGTATTTTTCTGATTTTGCAACATTTTGAATTGAGATATTTATTAATCTGTCAATCTCTTGCATTTTTTTAGCTTCCTCGTTTGAAAGTTTTGCTTGTGATTCTCTAACTAACTTTTGGAAAGCTGTTACTTTAGTTTCAAAAGCTTTTTTCTCTGCTTCTGTTGCTTTTTGTCCTTTTGCTTGTAGTTCAACTTGAAGTTTTTGTAACTCTATCTCTTGTTTTTGTAGTGTTGTCTCTAAAGTTTGCTTTTCTTTAGTTAAATTATCTCTAACTGTTTTTGTTTGTGAGTATTTTGCAAAAAGCTCTTGACTGTTTACATATCCTACTTTTAAAGCAAAAGATGATGTTGATAATGCTCCAAGCATTGCTAGTATTGCGATTTTCTTCATTATAAATCCTCCGTTTATATATTTATTAGAATGATTGTCCCATATTGAAGTAGAATTTCATTCCACTTTCTTCTGAATTTCCTACTGGCCATCCGAAATCAAATCTTAATGGTCCTACTGGTGTATTAACTCTTAATCCTAATCCAACTGTAGTTGCTACATCATCAGGTGCCTTTGCATCTCTTCCTTCACTTAAATAACCTGGATCTTCTCCTTGGTAATCCCAAGCTCTTCCTATATCTGAGAATACAACAAATCCTAAAACATCATTTATTTGAGTTCTATTTTCTATTGTAGCTGTTGCTTTTTGAGTTCCTTGATAGAATCCTCCATCATAACCTCTTAAAGTACTTCCTCCACCAACCCAGAATCTTTGTGATTCAGGAGTTGAAGAAGTCATTACTCCTCCTACTGCTCTATATGCAAAAGTATTATTTTTGAATAACCCTCTATGGTATTTTCTAAGCTCTAAAGTTGTATTTGCAAAGTTTCCAGAATCTATTGTATCAGCATATCCTACTTCAACTTGATATTTAGCATACCAACCAGCAGTTGGATTCCAATAACTATTTCTAGAATCATAAGTTATTGATGGATAGATACTAAATAATCCATAACTTCTTTCCTCTTCCCATTTCTCTAATAATGATGCTCCATTAGATAATAGTTCTAATTCTTCTTTATTAGCTTTTTCTGTTATATACTCTGCTTTTGTTCCAAGTCCTAATCTTAAATTTTTAGTTAGTCCTTTACCTATATTGATTTTAGCTCCATATGTATCTGTTTCATTAAATAAGTAACTATCACTATTTTCATATTCATTTTTATAAAGACTCCATCCCCAAGAGATTCTGTCAGTATCTTTAATCCAAGGATCAGAGAAGTTTATTGAGAAACTTGTATAATTTTCATCTGATTTTTCAAATGTTACTCCAAGCTCTTGCCCTTTTCCTTTCCAGTTCATGTCTTTAACTGACAACATTCCTAAGAATCCTATTTCAGAACCATAAGATATAGCTCCTTGTAAAGTAGCTGTTCTCTCCTCTTCTAATAGAAGAACTAAATCCCCAGAACCTTTTTTTGTTTCATACTTTACATTTTTAAAGTATCCTGTTCTCATCAGATTTGAAACAGTTTCATTGTATTCATTGATGTTGAAGACTTCACCTTGCTTAATCTCTATTTCTCTTTCAATAACATAATCTCTAGTCTTTAGTAGATTATCCGAAGCTTTTCTTCTTTGTCCTTTTTGCTTTGTTACCATTTTTGTGTAATCAACATTACTAACTACTCCTTCATTTATAACAATCTCTAAAGTGTTAGCTCCTGTTAAATCTATATTTTCTATCTCTGCTAATACATATCCATCTTCATTATATTTTTTTAAGATTTTATCTCTAGCATCTCTTAATTTATTTAAATTTAAAACTTTTCCTGACTCAATATCAACTAATTTTTTTAAATCTTCAACCGTATATTTTGTATTTCCAGTTATTTTTATTCCATTTATAATTGGATTTTCTATTACTGAATAAACTACTACAAGTCCTTCTGGATATTGATAAACATCTGGCATAACTTCTCTATACATACCTGTTTCTAAAAGTTCTCTTTGCCCTTTAATTATTTTATTTTTAGAAAAATATCCACCAGTTTTAATTGGTATCTTTTTTATTACCTCATTTACTGGAACATTAACACTTCCTATTATCTCTAAACTTGAAACAACTAAAGATGTGTCTACTCTTTCTCTTTCAGAAGCAGGAAGAATTCCCTCTTTCTCTAAAAGTTCTTTTGTTTCTCTTTTTTCTTTTATCTCTACTACTAATTTTATTCCTCCATCAAAAACTTGAGGATAAATTGATAATTCATCTATATAGTCACTTTTTTTTATATTATTATAATCTCTTAATAAAGCATCTGTTGAAAATGCTTGTCCTTTTTTCAAACTCATCTTTTGTATCAAAACATCTTGTGGTATTTCATTTAAATTTCTAAATTCTACCCCTTTTACTAAGTATTCTCCTTCTGCTCCAAAAGAAACTATAGAAGCTATTAGTGATACTATCCCTATCAGGTGCTTTTTCATCCTAAATTGCCCTCCAATTATTTTTATTTTGAAAAAATATCTTTTATATTATTATATTTTCTTTCAAATTTAAAATCAATATAATAATTTAAATTCCCCTCTTTCTTTTGATCTATCATATTTGTTTCATTTAACCTTGATACTCCAGTTCCGTAAGACCATCCAGACCTATATCGCCTTTCAACTTTAAAGTCAAATTGACTTACTGAATTTGAAATTTCATTAGACTGAGATTTGGTACTACTTTCCCCTAAATCATATTTACTGCCGTCAATTATTCCTAACTTTAAAATCCAAAAATACTTATCTTTATATATTGGGTTTTCAGCTTCTAAATAAGCTCCAAGACTAAAGGCATTTGGATCTTGTGTTTTTGGATCATCTGAATTTACTAAAACTTCTTGATTAAACATATCTGAAACTATTCTAAATTTCGAAATATGGAATGTATTTTTTATTGTTTTAGATATTGGTCTTAGCAGTGTACTTGATATTTGACTATCTATTAAAGTTTTAAATAAAAGTGCTACAATATTTTTATCACTTCCATTTTTATTTCCTTCAAATAGATTTTTTAAGCTACTACTTTCACTACCTTGATTTGTAGTTATATTTAATATTAAACTATTTAGTTCTCCTTGTAAAGAAATTTCTATATTTCCTCCTGCAGTTAATGATGAAACATCTAGAATTAAATTAGGATTAAAATTAGAAAGATAACCATTTCTAGTATCAGATAATACTATAGCTCTTGTAACTTTAAAATCTTCACTTCCTAAAACAAAGCTACCTTTTTGAATCTCAACTTCTCCAATTACTGATATTTTATCATTTTTACCAACTAAATCCAATCTTCCTTGTAAAGTTCCTTGAACATCTTGAGCAAATGTAGATATATCTGGAATATTTATATTTATTCCATCTTTTATTAACATTTTCACATTGAACTCTGGTGTTTCATCTAATCGCCCTTTTATTTCGAATTTTTTACCTAATTGTTTACTATTTCCAATTACTGTTCTTGTCTTATCTATTATAAAGTTTAATACAGTTAAAATCAACCCTTTATCTTCTTTTAATATCCCTGTTATTTCTCCATTATTTAAAATTACATTTCCTGAAATTTTATTTTTTGAATATATCAAATCTGTTGACAAATCTAGTCTAAAGTAATCTTTTAACTCATAAATAACATTTTTTAATGTTAAATTAAATGCATAATTTAAATCTTTATAAAATTCTTCATCTGCTATTATTTCCTCTATTTTTGGAAGTTTTAAATATCCGTCACCTTTAATTAAACCATTATTTAAATATCCTTCTAAAGAGCTAACAGTTAATTTTTCATTATCTATTTTTAAAATTATATTTAGTTTTTTTAAATTCAATAATGTTTTAGGTAAATTAGCATTAAAATCTATTAAATCTACATAACCACTATTTTCTTTTAAATTACTAGATAATTTAACATCTATGTTAGCTGTTCCCTCAATATCTTTAACTATATCTTTAGGAAGTAATGCATTTAAAAAGTTTAAATTTATATTTTTAGAATATATATTAAAACTATAATTTTTAGGATTAATATTATATTTACCCTCACCTCTTATCTCATTTTTTTGATAATAAGATAAAATCTCCTCAATATTTATAACATTTTTATCTCCATTCAAATCTAAAGATATATCTTCAAACTTAAATCCTTTAATTTCATAATTTCCATCTGATAAATTCAAACTATATTTTGGATTTTTTAACTCTCCTGTTATATTACTTTCGAGTTTTATAGTTCCATTCATATCTTCAGTTTTAAATATCCCTTTAAAATCATTTATATTTAAAAGTTGTTTAGCTATATTAAACTCTATACTATTTTCCAATAAATTTATCTCACCATTAGAATTTAATATTTTTTTACCTTCTAAATTTACCCAATCTAAACTTTCAATTTTCAAAATATTTTCATCAGAATTTTTTTTATAAATCATATTTGATGACAGATTGATTATAGGATTTCCATTTAAATAAACTTTATCTATATTTATTCCAATATTTGCATCTATTTTTTCTGCATCTATTTTTCCAGCTACTCTTGCAAGTGCTCTATATTTTAAAGATTTAAAATTGTAATATTTTGCTAAATTCTCTTCTAAAATATTGATATTAAAATCTCCAGTTTTATTTTTAAAATTATAATTTATTGTTGCCATACTCTGATTTATTTTAAAGTTTTTTGTAGAGATAAAATCATCTTTATATTTTAATTCACCTTTTAATATTACAAATTCTTTATTAGGCATCTCTATTAAAGCTTCTTTGATATCCATAGTAGCTTCTAAACTCTTAAAATCACCTTTTACTTCACCTTCTACTTCATTGAAAAGAATATCGAATTCTTTTTTTTCAAATTCACTGCTTTTTAAACCATTAATATTATATTTTAAATATATTTTTTTATCTAAAAAATGAACTAATCCTGATAAGCTAATAAAATCATTTCTAACATCTAAAATTTCTAATTTTCCATCTAAATAGTTTGAATATATTTTTAAGCCCTCTATTTTATAATCTTTATATTTACCTAACTTCAACTCTCCATCTATTTCACCTTTAAGTCCATCACTATTTAAGAATGAAATATTTCCATAACTTTTTATCAAAACATCTTTATTTTGAACTAAAAAATCTTTTACAACTCCACGTAAAATAAATTTCTCTTTTTCTCCAGACAACTCTCCAACAAAATCAAGCTTTAATCCTAATTTTTTATCACCGAACAAATTTTCTTCTTTTAAATTTTGAGTATCAATTTTAAGATTATATTTTATTTTTTCAATATCAAAATCACCTGAAACTTGAATTACTTTTTCTTCAGCATTATTTTGCATAGAAAACTCTTCAACACTTAATATTTTTTCCTCTTGTTTTACTTTTAGTAAAAATTCATAATTATTTAATAAATTTTTACCTTTTAATTCTAAAAAATCTAAATTTTGCTTTTCAAAATTATATTCCATTGCTTTTTTTGAATTTTGATAAAGCTCTAAGATTTTATCTGATTTTTTATATTCTCCTAAAAAATCTATAAAATTAGAATTTAATTTAAATTTTAAATTTTCATCTTGTAAATTTAATTCTAAATTATAATTTAGCTCTTTTTTATAATCAACATCTAAAACTAAAAAGTCTATGTTTTTTCCCGATAAACTCAAGATACCATCTTTAAATTTTAAATCTCCATTTATATTTTCTAGTTTTATTTTTGAATTTATAATTGGATACATCTTATATTTAACCCGAGCCTTAAATCCGTTCTGTTGATTATTAGTTAAATTAACATCTACATTTTTAAATTTATATTCATCTAAAGGTAAATTCAAGCTTCCTAATAATTTATATTTTTTAGCTGTCAAATATGGTAAATTTTTAAATTTAAACTCTACTGAGACCCCTTCTTTTTCTGTATATTTAACTTTAAATTTACCTTTATTTCTATCTAAATTATAATTAAAATCAACTTTTATTGCTTCTTTTCCAAAATCTATTTTACCGTTGATCTCTTTTACAACTTCATCTAATTCATCATAAATAACTGTTCCATTTAATAGCTCAGCTTCACCTATCAATCCACTTGTTGCTATTGTTAAATTCATATTAAATTTACCTGTCGCTTCACTCAGATTTTTATCATCATATCCATATTGAATAAGCTCTGGTTTTACATCTATATTTTTTAATACTATATTCATATTTAAAGGTTCATTTAAATTATTAAGTCTGTATTCATATTTTTCATTCTCTTTATTCCCTTTAAATTCTAAGTTTATACCTTTTACCTTATCGAAAGAAACATAGCCATTTACAGTATCTAATTCTTGCCTTATCTCTCTTGAATAAGTAATATCTCTATAAATTAGAGATGCATTTTTTACTGTTATAATATCTATTGGAACTCCAGCTCCTGCTTTTTTATCAGAAGTTGTACCATCTCCATTTGAAAAGGCATCTACAATATTTACATTACTTCCTTTTCTTTCAATGTGAACCTTTGGATTTATTACTTCAATCTCTTTCAATCTAAAATTTTTGAAATTTTTTGAATATCTTAATACAACTTTAGGAGCTTCTACCATTGTATCATCACTTTTTGAAAGAGATACTCCTGTTATATCAATAACTCCAAATTTAGGGAATTTAATTTCTTGAGAAGATATTGTTGGACCTAATGCTAGTTTTAATATAACCTCTACTATTTTAGGCAAATTATATTTTATAAACAATCCTCCACTCAAAAAAATAAAAAGAGGAAAAACTATGATTATAAATTTTTTGTATTTGTCAAAAATTTTCATAGTTTCTCCTCCGTTAGTTATATTTTATAATGGTTTTTTTAGAGCTACTCCTGCTCTTCTTGGGTATTTTTTATCTGTAGATTTATTTTTCAATATCTCTACAACTAATCTTTCATCACCATAATTTGGAAGATGATATTTGTGTACTGTTATTATTTTAGCTCCTAAGATATCTAAGGCATTTGTAGCTTCGTCCTCTTCTTCTGTTCCTACCATTTTCTGTGCTAAGAAATAACCATCAATTTTTATAAAAGGAATCATATATTCTAAGATTACATTTAGTTTACTTACTCCTCTGCAAAGTCCAATATCAAAAGTTTCTCTATTTTCAGATGTTATATAATCTTCAGCTCTTGAATTAACCACAGTAACATTCTCCAAGTTCAATAACTCTTTTACATTTTCTAAAAATATAGTTTTTTTCCCCACTGAATCCATTAATACAAATTCAACTTCTGGATTAAATATAGCTAATACCATTCCAGGAAATCCTGCTCCAGTACCTATATCTATCGCTTTTTTTGCTTTTTTTTCATCTAATAAATTTTGAAGTAAAAGAGAATCTAAAAAATGTTTTTCTAATGCATCTTTTGTATCTCTTATAGCTGTTAAATTTGTATGAGCATTATATTCTACTAAATACTCTAAATATTTTATTAGATTATTTACTTTTTCCTCTGTATACTTTAAACCAATTTTTTTTATTCCTTCAATCAAATACTCTCTCATCTATTTATTTCCTCTCAATTTTAGATACATTAATAGAACCTGAATATCTGCAGGTGAAACACCTGAAATTCTTGATGCC
>JBOFLW010000077.1:0-1655 GCA_051658065.1 Cetobacterium sp. | reverse complement strand
GATTCGTTGTCACCGAACATCATGGTACTGTTCTTGATGTGGACACCAAGGTAGCGGAGTTCGATGCGAAGATCGATGATCTGTTCCATGGCGGTGCGGGCAGCGACGAATTCAGCTCCGTAGGTGGCGGTCTCGACAGTGGCTTGTTTCTTGGAGTACCAATCGACTGGGGTCTTGTTGAAGAGGTGTATGATGCCGGTAACAGATCGACCATTGATGAGATCGTGGTAGAGGTTGGCATCGACGTAGGTCGTCATGACGACGGGAAGACCGAGAGGGACAGGAGCGTCAAGTGGCATAAGTTCTGTAGCGCCACGATAAACGGAGTGTTCCCAGTCATAGATCTTTTGAGGAAGATCAGAGTAGTCGGGCTCTTCGGTGCGAATACGGATCGTAGCATTACGCATTTTGGTAAGATAGCCGTAGATACGTTTGGCACGGTCGAGATGTCCTTGTCGAGGATTGGCACGGAAGCTGGAGAGAGTCATGACGGCGGTGGTGATATCGAAACGACCGATTTGGACGACCCATTGGAGACTACCTATCATGGTTTGGTATTTCTTGATATCGTCGATCTCGAGTTCGATGGATGTATCGAGTTCAGGGTGATCGCCATGTTCCAAGGGAGAGTTGAATTGCTTGGGTTTACTACCAAACATGCGGGCGTATGCGTCGATGAGTTTGTCGACGTACTTGCGGGGAGCCATACATAGTATACCGTTAGCATCGCGGGAATAATCAACACCGAGATGATAGGTTGCTGGACCGGTACCTTTCAACTTGAAAGCGAAACGTTCTTGGAATTCATCGGTATACTGCGATGGGTTCTTGGAGGCGATGAGGAGATCGTCAACATAGGCGACAATGTAATCGTAATGGTCACCGTCGATTTCTTTCATCCAGATATCGTAGTCTGCCTTGGAAGGGAAGAAGCCCATTTCGCGCATGACGTCAGCGAAGAGTTCATGCCAACGAAGACCGCTAGACTTGAGGCCGTAGAGAGCTCGAACGACCACTAAGGTACAACCTTCGAGACCAACGCATGCAAATTCCTTGCCAGCGATGATGTAGAGCTTTTCTTGCGTGTAGGATTCAAGATAGGCATTACCGATATCGGTGTTCCAAGTCTGGAGATCATTCAGTTCGGCAAGAAACATAACCATGCGTATACCACGAATCGAGGCGACACTTGAGTAAACACTATCGAGCGGCGTTTCGGTGAGATGACCACCAGCAACGAGACGGGCCTTGTGACGTCCATCATGTTTGACAGCATAGACGAGGTGGACCGTGATCTTCTTGTATCCGGCAGGACCTGGGACGTAATGACCGAGATTGTTGAACGTAGAGTAATCAACAATCTGAGATAATTCGACGTATTCGGAGTCTTGCCATTTCGTGTTGCCGTTCTGTCGATCGAGTTCCATAGCTTGTTCATGATTACGAGGGACGAGATAACCATGTTGATAGAATGGAGCTGTGCGATATGAGTGAAGCTTGGCTTGATTGACCATACGAGTGAGAGTTTTAGTACGTTTGGCATGTCGTTTGAACTGTTTCCAACCAGGTTCTTCGAGTAATCCTTTCTCACGTGCATAGAGACCACATACGGCTTTATCGTGGGAGACTGTAGAAAGAGGTTCCCAAGAGATTTC
>JBOFLW010000076.1:0-6684 GCA_051658065.1 Cetobacterium sp. | reverse complement strand
GAAATACTTGAAGTTAGTAATATTGAAGGTGCTGATAAATTACTTAAGTTCAAAGTAAAAACTGCTAATGAAGTAAGACAAATTGTTTCTGGTATTGCAAAATACTATCCTACACCATCTGAACTTGTTGGAAAAAAAGTTCTTGCTATTTTAAACCTTCCACCTGTTACTTTAAGAGGGGTACTTTCTCAAGGAATGTTATTGAGTTCTACTGAGAAAAAAAGATTAAAGCTTATCGAAGCTGATTCAACTGTTAAAGTTGGAGCTAAAATAAAATAATTTTTAGGGGGATTCATTGATGAAAAAAGTTACAAAAGCTGTCATACCTGCAGCTGGATTAGGGACAAGGGTTTTACCTGCTACAAAAGCTCAGCCAAAAGAAATGCTTGTTATTGTTGACAAGCCTTCTCTACAATATATTGTTGAAGAGCTTGTTCAATCTGGAATTACAGATATTGTAATTGTTACTGGAAGAAACAAAAATTCTATTGAAGACCATTTTGATTTTTCATTCGAACTTGAAAATACTCTTGAAAGAGATGGAAAAGTTGAATTATTAAAAAAAATAGATGATATTTCAAATATGGCAAATATTTATTATGTTAGACAAAATCATCCATTAGGTCTTGGGCACGCTATCTTAAAAGCTAAATCTTTTATTGGAGATGAACCATTTGTTATCGCATTGGGAGATGACATAGTTTACAATCCTGGAGCTCCTGTTGCAAAGCAATTAATTGATGTTTATGAAAAGTATGGAACTAGTGTTATTGGAGTTCAAGAGGTTGAAGATAATGATGTATCTAAATATGGTATTGTTAAACCTTCTGTTACTCTTGACGAAAATACTGTTGAAATGATAGACTTCATTGAAAAGCCATCTTTAGAAGAAGCTCCTTCAAATTTAGCTTGTCTTGGAAGATATCTTTTAGATGGTGAAATCTTTAAATACTTAGAAACTACTATCCCTGGAAAAGGTGGAGAGATTCAACTTACAGATGCTATTTTACAAATGATAAATGACAATAAAAAAGTGGTTGCTCATAACTTTGATGGAAAAAGATATGATATTGGTAATAAAATTGGTCTTTTAAAAGCTAATATCGAGTTTGGTCTTAGAAATGAAGAAACTAAAGATGACCTTATAAAATATTTAAAAGAGGAAATCAAGTTTTAATGGAGGTTTTTTTTCATGGCTAAATTATTAAAATTTAATGCTGATGCACGAAAAAAATTAGAAAATGGTGTTAATCTTTTAGCTGATGCTGTTAAAATTACTTTAGGACCTAGAGGTAGAAATGTAGTTTTAGAAAAAGCATACGGTCCCCCTCTTATCACAAATGATGGTGTTTCTATAGCTAAAGAGATTGAACTCGAAGACCCATTTGAAAATATGGGTGCTCAGCTTATAAAAGAAGTTGCTAGCAAGGCCAATGATGTAGCTGGAGATGGTACAACTACAGCTACTATATTGGCACAAGCTATTGTTAACGAAGGTCTTAAAATGGTTTCTGCTGGAGCGAATCCTATTTTTGTAAAAAAGGGGATTGAAAAAGCTGCTAAAAGAGCAGTTGAACTACTTTTAAAAAAATCTAAAAAAGTTCAATCAAATAGTGAAATTTTACAAGTTGCATCAATTTCTGCTGGAGATAATGAAATAGGGATTCTTATAGCTAAAGCTATGGAAAAAGTTGGAGAAACTGGTGTTATAAGTGTTGAGGAGGCTAAATCTCTTGAAACTTCTTTAGATGTTGTTGAGGGAATGGAGTTTGAAAAAGGGTATCTTTCACCTTATATGGTTACTGATTCTGAAAGAATGGAAGCTATACTAGATAATCCATATATTTTAATTACAGATAAAAAAATATCTACTATGAAAGAATTACTTCCTCTTTTAGAGAAAACCGTTAAAACTTCTAAACCTTTACTAATTATTGCTGATGATTTAGATGGTGAAGCTTTAGCTACACTTGTCTTAAATAAAATAAGAGGTACTTTAAATGTTATAGGAGTTAAAGCTCCTGGATTTGGCGATAGAAGAAAAGCTATACTTAAAGATATTGCTGCTCTAACTGGTGGTATTGTCATATCAGGTGAGCTTGGTATGACAATTGAGGATGCTGATTTAACTAATCTTGGAAAAGCTAAAAAAATTAAAGTTACTAAAGACTCGACTGTCATTATTGATGGTTTAAGTGATATAAATGAGCTGGAAAGTAGAATTTCAAGAATTAAAAACGAACTTTCTCTAACAGAATCAGAATATGATAAAGAAAAGCTTCAAGAAAGATTAGCTAAACTTTCTGGTGGAGTTGCTATTATTAAAGTTGGTGCTGCTACTGAAGTTGAAATGAAAGAGAAAAAATTACGTATTGAAGATGCTTTAAATGCAACTAGAGCTGCTATTGAAGAAGGTGTTGTTCCAGGTGGTGGGGTTGCATTAACTGAGATTGCTTCTGAAATGAATGATTTTATTTTAGATGGGGAAGAGGGAATCGGAGCTCAAATACTTATCAAATCTCTATTTACGCCTTTAAAACAAATTGCTATTAATGCTGGTTTAGATGGTGGGGTTGTAGTTGAAAAAGTTAAAAATCTTGATAATGGATTTGGCTTAGATGCTGCATCTGAAAAATATGTTCATATGATAAATAGCGGAATTATCGATCCTACAAAGGTCACTCGTTCTGCTTTACAAAACGCTACATCAATCGCTTCTTTAATTTTAACTACAGAAGTGATTATTGCAAACCAAAAACAACCTATTAGCCAAAACTCAGCTAATACGGGGGATATTATATAAAGGGGAGGATTTAAAAATGGATAAATTTACATTAGAAAACTACAACAATTGGTTAGGGTCAGAGTACATTGATTTAGAGGACAGAAAAGATTTAGAAAGCATTAAAAACAACGAAAAAGAGATTGAGGATAGATTCTATACTAATCTTTCTTTTGGAACTGGTGGAATGAGAGGTGTTAGAGGTGTTGGTATCAACAGAATAAATAAATACACTATTAGAAAAGCTACTCAAGGACTTTCTAACTATATTTTAGAAGCTGCTGGTAACGAAGCTAAAGATATGGGGGTTGCTATTGCATATGACTGTAGAATAGGTTCTGAAGAGTACGCTTTAAACTCTGCTCTTGTTTTAGCAGGTAACGGTATTAAAGCTTATTTATTTAAATCTTTAAGATCAACTCCTGAACTTTCTTTTGCTGTAAGAGAGTTAAAATGTATTGCTGGAATTGTTGTAACTGCATCTCATAATCCACAAGAGTATAATGGATATAAAGTATACTGGAATGATGGATGTCAAATTATTGAACCTCAAGCTAGTGGAGTAGTTAATAATGTTAGTAATGTTAATTCATTCCAAGATATCAAGCTTATGGATAAAGATTTAGCTATAAAAAGTGGACTTCTTCACTACATTTCAGAAAATATGGATACTGATTTTATTGAAGCTGTTAAAACTCAAACTATTCATAATGATATTCCTGGAAAAGAAGATTTTAAAATAGTTTATTCACCATTACACGGAACTGGTGGAAGACCTGTTAAAAGAGTTTTCGAAGAAACTGGATTTAAGTCAATCTATATTGTTGCTGAGCAAGAACAACCTGATGGAAACTTCCCAACTTGTTCATATGCTAATCCAGAAGACCCAGCTGTTTTCAAACTTAGTATAGATTTAGCTGAGAAAGTTGGCTCTGAAATATGTATGGCTAATGATCCTGATGCTGATAGAATTGGTGTTGCTGTAAAAGATGAAAATGGTACTTGGGTTTATCCAAATGGAAATCAAATTGGACTTTTATTAATGAATTACATTTTAGAAAACAAATTAGATTTACCTAGAAATGGTGCTGTTATCTCTACTGTTGTTTCTACTCCAATGTTAGATGATGTTGCAAAAGAAAAAGGAATTAAAATTTTCAGAACTTTAACTGGATTTAAATTCATCGGAGAAAAAATAAGAGAATTTGAAGAAGGTAAATATGATGCAACATTCCTTATGGGATTTGAAGAATCTTATGGATATCTTGTAGGAACTCATGCTAGAGATAAAGATGCTGTTGTATCAACTCTTCTTATAGCTGAAATGGCAGCTTACTACAATAGTATTGGGTCATCTATCTCTAAAGAGTTAATTAAATTATATGATAAATTTGGTTACTACAGAGAAGGTATTATTGCTGTTACTAAAAAAGGAAAAGATGGTGTTGAAGCTATCTCTAAAATTATGTCAACTATGAGAACTGATGTTAATGATTCTTTAATTGGACAAAAAGTTATCTCTAAAAGAGATTTCAATACTGGTTACAATGGTTTACCTAAATCAGATGTTGTGCAGTTTGTATTAGAAGACAATACATATATTACTGCTAGACCATCTGGTACAGAACCAAAAATAAAATATTACTTCTGTGTTGTTGGATCAACAGAGAAAGAAGCTAACGAAAAATTAGCAAAAGCTATGAAAGATTTTGAAGCTTTTGTTAGTTAAGCCCTGGAGGAACTTATGCTTAGTGGAATGTATATACACATCCCTTTCTGCTTAAATAAATGTAACTATTGTGATTTTTTATCTTTTAAATCTACTGGAGAAGAAAGAGAAAAATATGTAGATGCACTTATTAAAGAGATTAAAATGTATCCTGAATTCGCTCTTGAGACAGTTTACTTTGGTGGAGGAACCCCTTCATTACTTACTCCAGAACAAGTTAATAGAATTTTATCTAATCTAAACTTAAAAGATGGAGCTGAAGTTACTCTTGAAGTTAATCCTAAAACAGTTAATTTAGAAAAGTTTGAACTTTTCAAAAAAGCTGGTATTAATAGGGTTAGTATTGGAATTCAAAGTTTTAATGATGAAAAGCTTAAGTTGTTAGGTAGAATGCACTCCTCTTCTGAAGGAGAGGAGGCTTTCTTCTTAGCTCGAAAAGCTGGATTTAATAATATTAGTTTAGATTTAATGTTCTCTCTGCCTAATCAAACTTTAGAAGATTTAAAAAGTGATTTGAGTCATCTGTTCTCATTAAAACCTGAGCACTTTTCTATTTATTCTTTAATTTGGGAAGAGGGGACAAATTTTTTTGCAAAACTTGAAGCTGGTATTTACAAAGAAACAGATAATGATTTAGAAGCTTCTATGTATGAAACTATTATAAGTGAAGCACAAAAAAATGGTTACATTCATTATGAAATTTCTAATTTTTCATTACCTGAAAAAAGAGCTATTCATAATACTAAATATTGGAAAAATGAAGAGTATTTAGGTATTGGTATAGGTGCTTCTGGTTATTTTGAAAATATTAGATATAAAAATATCTTAAACTTTCCTGAATATTATGGTAAAATATTGAATAATATAAAGCCAATTTTAGAGGAAGAATTTGTTAATGATCTTGAAAAAGAGATTTATGAATATATTCTAGGATTAAGAATAATTCCTGATGGAATAACTCCTAAAGGAAAGTACATTCCTCTTTGTGATAAATTAGTAAATGATGGATTTTTATTAAAAAATAATCTTGTTTATACTTTATCAGAAAAAGGTGTTCTAATGGCTAATGATGTTTTTGATAAATTTATTTAAATATCAGGAGGAATTTGTGGGAATTTCAAACAATATTAAAAATATCTTGTCGGATATAGATAAGTATTCACCTTATCCAGAAAAAGTTAAACTAGTTTCTGTGACAAAATATGTTGATTCTGAAGTTATAAAAGAAGTTATTGAAGGTGGATCTTATATTTTAGGTGAAAATAAAGTTCAAACTTTAACAAAAAAATATGATGATTTGAAAGATTTTCATTTAAAACATAAATGGCATTTTATTGGAAATCTTCAAAGAAATAAAGTTAAGTATATCGCTTCTTTTATAGATATGATACACTCTGTTAATAAACTCTCTTTAGCTAAAGAGATTAATAAAAAAGCAGAAGAAAACAATAGAAATATTGATGTACTTATTGAGTTTAATCTATTTGAAGAAGAAAATAAAGAGGGATATCTATATACTGATTTTTTAATTGATATTCCTGAACTTTTAAAATTAAAAAATGTTAATATTAAAGGATTTATGACAATGGCACCATATACTGAAGATGAGATGCTTCTTAGAGACGGTTTTAGAAAATTAAAAGAGTTAATGAGTGAACTTAATACTCTTTATTTCAATGATACACTTAGTGAACTTTCTATGGGAATGAGCAACGACTATAAAATAGCTCTTGAAGAAGGCTCTACTTTGATACGTGTGGGAACTAAAATATTTGAATAATTTCGGAGGTTTAAATGAAAATTAATAAAATTAAAAATACTTTTAGAGATATTACTGATAGCCTTGGACTTACTTTTGATCATGATGAAAATCAAGATGAGCAAGACGTAAATGCTCCTTTAACTTTTGAAGTAGACCAAAAACAAGAAAATAATCTTAATACATTTAATGGTCCAACTGCTTCAGTTGAAACTAAAATAGTTCCTGAAAAAAGTGAAGAAAGTTGCCAAACTATATTTGTAAATCCTAAAAGCTTTGCTGAATGTAGAAAAATTGCAGATTATATAAAAGAAGATAAAGTGGTTACTTTAAATCTAGAAAATGTAAATGGAAAAGATGCTCAAAGAATAATTGATTTTTTAAGTGGTGCAATCAATATTAAAGAAGCTAAAT
>JBOFLW010000075.1:0-1371 GCA_051658065.1 Cetobacterium sp. | reverse complement strand
CTTTGAAACTAGTTAAATATTTAGAAACTTTCGGTTCTCTTAAAAAAATTTTAGTTCCTATTAAAAGTCTATCGGTATTATCTTGTTTTATTTTTTTTATATCTACATCAAATCTCTTTGACAAACCTTCAAATGTATCACCTTTTTTTACAATATAAAATATTCCTGATTCTGTGGGAATATTTATCTTCTTACCAACTTGCAATACTCTTAAATTTTTATCAACGTTATTTGCATATATATAATCACTTTTTATTCTATACTCTTTTGATAAATCAGATATTGTATCGCCTTTTTTTATTGTATACTCTACATCTTTTAAAATTATTTTTTCTAAATTAATAATCTTATTTGTTGAAGGAGTTATTTCAACTTCTTGCTCTTTCCATTCTTTTGAAATTTGATTTTCTAAATTTTTATCTACCAAATTTTGAGTAGTTTCTAAAGTTTCAGTTTTAATTTCAGTTTTTACATCTATTTTTTTTTCAATTTCATTATTTTCTTCTAAAACTTTTTCAAGTACTTTAATTTCATTCGAAATTTTTATATTTTTTTCAGATTCAATTTTTTTCAATTTAATCTCTCTATAAAAAATTGACATTACTAAAAATATTAAAATACTGATTATCATTATTTTACATTTCTTCATAATTCACCATTCTTTTCTTTTTTATGATTCAACATTTTAATTGTTATAAATTTTACCATATTTTTACATTTTAAGTCTAGTTTTTATTTTTATAGAAAAATTACAACAGGTTTTTGATTTTTAGGATGCTTAATTATAGTAACTTCTATTTCAAATATCTCTTTTATTTTTTTTTCTGTTATTATCTCTTCTGGTGAGCCTTTATATTTTATCTCACCATCTTTTATTGCAATTATATAATCACAATATTGACTCGCTATATTGATATCATGAATTACAGCAACTACTGTTTTATTTAAACTTTTCACTAAATCCATAATTTCATATTGATATTTAATGTCTAAATGATTTGTTGGTTCATCCAATAAAAGAATTTCACTATTTTGAACTATCGATTGTGCTATTAAAACCCTTTGCATTTCTCCACCAGAAAGAGTTAAAAAATTAGAATTTTTATACTTACTCATTCCAACTTTTTTTAATGCATTTTCTACTTCTAAATTACAATTTTTTTTAAAAAATATAGAATTTTTATTATATGTACCCATCTCTACTATCTCCTTAACTGTAAAATCAAAATTTATTTTTTGATTTTGAGTTAATACAGATATTTTTTTAGATAAATCTTTGATTGAATATTCATTTAATTCTATTCCATCTAAATATAATTTATTTTTAGGTGGTTTATAAATTCTATATATATTTTTTAAAAGGGTACTTTT
>JBOFLW010000074.1:0-1633 GCA_051658065.1 Cetobacterium sp. | reverse complement strand
CGATTTTTGCGTTTTTGCGTACGTCAAAAGTGCGTTGAACGGCTGAATAGACCCCCGTTGGTCCGATTTTCAAATCTTTTTGGTTCTACGGTCATCCATGGTCATTACGTCCTGGAACGATCAATAAAATCCAGTTTGCGAGCAACCGCTGCACCTTATCTCACAAAACCAGGGTTTGGGTGTGTTGGCCCATTGGGGATAGCCAGTGCTGCGCCTGTTCCCGACAACCTTTTTGGTGGAAGTGACGATTCCTGGTCGTGCAGACGGTCATTGGAAGACATTTTGGAATGACTGACATGGGTCACAATGACCTTGGCACCATGACTATACCTAGTGGAAATTTAACCTATATGGTCCCGGTTTTGGGGAATTTTTTGTTAGGGGCGTCGATGGGTCCCATTTCTGAACTTGGGACATTGGTTGGTCATAGACAGTCATTACAAGTCATTTGGAAGTCATGGTTGTGTCCGTCAATGACTCTGGTGGGACGGTGGGACCCTTAACACGATTTTTGCGTTTTTGCGTACGTCAAAAGTGCGTTGAACGGCTGAATAGACCCCCGTTGGTCCGATTTTCAAATCTTTTTGGTTCTACGGTCATCCATGGTCATTACGTCCTGGAACGATAAATAAAATCCAGTTTGCGAGCAACCCCTGCACCTTATCTCACAAAACCAGGGTTTGGGTGTGTTGGCCCATTGGGGATAGCCAGTGCTGCGCCTGTTCCCGACCACATTTTTGGTGGAAGTAACGATTCCCGGACGTAAAGACGGTCATTGGAAGACATTTTGGAATGACTGGCATTGGTCACAATGACCTTGGCACCATGACTATACCCAGTGGAAATTTAACCTATATGGTTCCGGTTTTGGGGATTTTTTTGTTAGGGGCGTCGATGGGTCCCATTTCTAAACTTGGGACATTGGTTGGACATAGACAGTCATTACAAGTCATTTTGAAGTCATGGTTGTGTCCGTCCATGACTCTGGTGGGACGGTGGGATCCTTAACACGATTTTTGCGTTTTTGCGTACGTCAAAAGTGCGTTGAACGGCTGAATAGACCCCCGTTGGTCCGATTTTCAAAACTTTGAGGTTTTACGGTCATCCATGGTCATTACGACCTGAAACGATCCATAATATCCCGTTTTCGAGCGACCGCTGCACCTTATCTCACAAAACCAGGGTTTGGGCGTGTTGGCCCATTGGGGATAGCCAGTGCTGCGCCTGTTCCCGACAACCTTTTTGGTGGAAGCAACGATTCAAGGACGTGAAGATGGTCATTGCAAGACATTTTGGAATGACTGGCATTGGTCACAATGACCTTGGCACCATGACTGTACCCAGTGGAAATTTAACCTATATGGTTCCGGTTTTTGGGGAATTTTTGTTAGGGGCGTCGATGGGTCCCATTGCTAAATTTGGGACATTGGTAGGTCATAGACAGTCATTACGAGTCATTTTGAAGTCAGGGTTTTGTCCGTTAATGACTCTGGTTGGACGGTGGGATCCTTAAGACGATTTTTGCGTTTTTGCGTACGTCAAAAGTGCGTTGAACGGCTGAATAGACCCCCGTTGGTCCGATTTTCAAATCTTTGAGGCATTACGGTCATCCATGGTCATTACGTCCTGGATA
>JBOFLW010000073.1:0-3376 GCA_051658065.1 Cetobacterium sp. | reverse complement strand
AAGTACTTTTTGGTTGTTTTGGTTTTTCATCAAATTCATAGATTTCACCTGTTTCAGTTGTGTTCATAATTCCGAAACGAGAAGCTTCTTCTAATGGAACATCAATAACAGCAACTGTAGCAGCAGCACCTTTAGAGATATGGAAATCTAACATTTTATCGTAATCCATTTTATAAATATGATCTCCAGAAAGAATAAGAACATATTCTGGATCGTACATATCGATATAGTTTTCATTTTGGAATATTGCATCAGCAGTTCCCTTATACCAACAGTTTTCACTTTCAGTTGAGTATGGAGGTAAGATACTAACTCCAGCACCTTCGATATCTAAATCCCAAGAGCTTCCAACTCCGATATGCTTGCTCAGAAGAAATGGTTTGTATTGAACTAAAACTCCAACAGCGTCAATACCTGAGTTAACACAGTTACTTAAAGGAAAATCAATAATTCTATATTTTCCTCCAAAAGGTACTGCAGGTTTTGCAACATCCTTCGTCAATTTTTTTAATCTGCTTCCTTGCCCCCCGGCTAAGATCATAGCAATCATTTTCTTTTTCATAATTTTAAATCCCCCTTTTCTTGAATACTGGTTTTAAGAATAAAGTACATAGTGGAGCTATATTAATTGAAATAGAGAAAGGTTGTTCATCTAATTCTCTATTTATTGGCTTAATTGTGTGTGGATTCAATCGATTTCCACCACCGAAAATATCTTTATCACTATTAAAAACTTCAACATATTCAGCCATTCTAGGAACGCCGATAGAATGATTGATATATTCGTTTTTAGTAAAGTTACAAACAACAAGAATAAAGTCTTCAGGATTATCGCCTTTTCGAATAAAGGTTACGAGTTTCTGAGAGTGATTTTTATGATTCACCCATTCAAATCCATCATGTGATGAATCTTTTTCCCAAAGAGCAGGTTCTGATTTATAAAATTCATTAAGTTTTCCAACATAACTTTTTAAAGAGTCGTGTTGAGGATATTTTAAAAGTTTCCATTCGAGTTCTTCATAGTATCTCCATTCGATAAACTGTCCAAACTCTCCACCCATAAATATTAATTTTTTTCCAGGATGTCCAATCATAAATCCGTAGAACATTCTGAGAGAATCAAATTTTTGTAGATAATCTCCACTCATTCTATCAAGAAGAGATTTTTTTCCATGTACAACTTCATCATGAGATAGAGCTAATACATAGTTTTCACTGAAAGCATACATAAGAGAAAATGTTAATAAATTTTGATGTTTTTCTCTTTCACAAGGTGAATAAGACATATATTTCAACATATCATTCATCCAGCCCATGTTCCATTTGTAGTTAAATCCAAGTCCACCCTTGTAGCTTGGGGCGGTAACTAAAGGCCAAGAAGTAGCTTCTTCAGCAATCATTAAAGGATTTTTATAAAGTTTAAAAATAGTTTCGTTGAGTGTTCTTAAAAAATCAATAGCTTCTAGCTTAGCATCTCCACCTAAAGAGTTTTTTAAACCTGTTTTTTCACGGGCATACTCTAGATATAAAAGATTTGAGATTGCATCAGCTCTAATTCCATCAATATGAAAATGTTCAAATAAAAATGTTGCACTAGACAATAAAAAGTTTTTTACAAAGGGTTTTGTGAAGTCAAAATTAGCTGTTCCCCACACTGGATTTTCCCCCAAAATCTCGTGGTCATATTCGAATAAAGGTGTTCCGTCAAACTTGTACAATCCATGGGCATCTTTACAAAAATGTCCAGGAACCCAATCAAGAATTACCCCAATTCCTGCTTTATGACAATGATTAACTAAGTATTTAAAATCTTCAGGAGTTCCGAATCTACTAGTTATAGAAAAATAACCAACTCCTTGATATCCCCAAGAAGCATCTAAAGGATGTTCTGTAAGAGGCAATATTTCAATATGTGTAAAACCTGTTTCTAAAATATAAGGTACAAGCTTATCAGCTATCTCTCTATAATTTAAAAATTCACCACCATCTTCTGGACCGTCACCTCTATTGTAGTTTCTTTTCCAAGAACCGAGATGAAGCTCATAGATACTAATCGGTTTTTTATAAATATTTTCTGCTGCTCTTTTGTCTAACCAGTTTTTATCTTCCCATTCGAAAGATTTAAAAGGGTTGTAAACAATTGAAGCTGTATTAGGTCTTACCTCAGAATAGAAAGCAAAAGGATCACTTTTTAAAAATATTTTCTTATTGCTATCAGCAATTTTATATTTATAAACAGTTCCCTCTTTTAAATGAGGTATAAAAAGAGACCAAGTTCCTGTGTCGGAATTTTTTGTCATATAATGATTTTTACCATTCCAGTTGTTAAAGTCCCCGACAACTGAAATCTTTATAGCATTTGGTGCAAATAAGGAAAAGAAAACTCCTGTTGTTCCATCGATTTTCTTAATGTGTGCTCCGAATTTTTTATAAAGAGTATAATCCATAGAATTTTTTCCCCCTCTATTTCTTAAATTATTTGTATTATAATACATTATTTTACAAAAAGATATAGTTTTTCTTTTAAAAAATAAAAAAAAATTTTAAAATAAAAAAGAAATTGAGCAAAAGCTTAGTAATATGTTAAAATACTATTTTTTTAAATTAGGAGGTCTATAATGGTTTTATATATAAGATATATGTTCTTAATGTTTTTAATTTATACAACTTCATTTTCTAATAACATGAAGAAAATTGCACTCACTTTTGACGATGGACCAAGAATAAAAATCACTGAAGAGATTTTAGAGGTGTTGAAAGAGAATGAGATAAAAGGAACATTTTTCATTCTAGGATTAAACGGAAAACGTCTTCCAGATATTCTTCAAAAAATTCATGATGATGGTCATCAACTTGCAAATCACTCTTATAATCATCCAAATTTAAGAAAAATGACTGTAAAAGATATTGAAAAAGAGTTGAAAGAAACAAATTCAATTATTTCTAATATAACAGGGGAGGAAGTAAAATATTTTAGACCACCTTATGGAGCGTTAGGAAAGAGTCAAAAACAAGATTTAAAAAATAATTTAGGGATGTATTCTGTTATGTGGAATGTATCTCCTCAAGATTGGGAAAAAACATCAGATGCAGAGTATATTGAAAATTTTTTAGTCGAAAACGCTAAAAAAAATGGTATCATTTTACTGCATGATTACAGTAAGACTGCCCAAGCATTGAGAGGGGCTATACCAAAATTAAAAGAGGAAGGATACGAATTTGTAACGATAGATAATTTTTACAAAAAATAAAAAAATATTTACTTTTTGAAATAAAAATTGTATAATAAGCGTAGAGTAATAATATAAGTTTTAAAATTTTTAGAAGAGAAACCATTGGTAACTTGAGTTTGTTTAACCTCTGATTTAAAGATTAA
>JBOFLW010000072.1:0-1406 GCA_051658065.1 Cetobacterium sp. | reverse complement strand
TTTTATATGTCTATATTACAACCGATATGTTTTTTTGTAAACCATTATTTTCATTTTTTTACAAAAAGTTTAATATTGAACTTTTAGTCGAAACTTTAATATCCACTCTTTTATTTCCTTATTTTTTTAATAAAGTTTTATCTTCCTTAAACCCTTTTAAAAACTAATTTTATACAATAAAGGTGTACTTTAATGCTGATTTTATTTTGGTTAGTTTTTTATCAAATACCAATCAAAAGATTGTTTTTTTCTCTATTTCATTATAGAATATTAGAAAATAACATTATTCGAAAGGCGGACATATGAAAAAATTTATTGTTGAAGCTGAATTTCACAACATGAAAATAACTCAATATTTGAAAGAAAAAGGCTACTCTGGAAGAGGAATTAGAAATGTTGAGGTTTACTTAAACGGAAAAAGAACAAAAACAACAAAGCAAGTTAAGAAAAATGCTAGATTATTAGTGAAGGAAAAAGATAAAGAAGTTGGTATCGAGCCAATCAAAATGAATCTAAAAGTTATATACGAGGATAAAAACTTACTTATAATAGATAAAGAACCATACTTAGTTGTTCATCCAACAACTAAAAAAACTGATTTAACTCTAGCAAATGGTGTAATTTACTACCTTCAAGAACAAACAGGTAAAATACAACCACCTAGATTCTTTAATCGTTTAGATATGAACACTTCTGGACTTATTGTAGTTGCTAAAAATGCTTTCTCTCAAGCTTTTCTACAGAGTGATAAAGAGAAAGTTTCTAAATTCTACCAAGCTATTGTTAAAGGTATCGTAAAAGATGATGAGATGATGATTGAAATCCCTCTTGGAAAAGAAGGCGACGATTTAAGACGTAAAAAGATGACTGTTGAACAAGGTGGACAAACTGCTAAAACTAGTATGAAGGTTTTAGAACGTTTCCCAGAAGAGGATTTAACTCTTATTGAGTTGGAATTATTCACAGGTAGAACTCACCAAATACGTGCTCATATGTCTCTAGTTGGACACCCTATTTTAGGAGATGAACTTTATGGTGGTCTTGACCTTAGAGCGAAAAGACAACTTCTTCATGCTTTTAAATTGATATTTACAGATGTTGAAACTAACGAGAAAAAAACTGTTGAAGCTCCTTTAGCAGATGATTTCAGAGAGATTCTTCATAAAGTAAAATAATAATTATAAAAAAATGCCATCCTATATAAAGATGGCATTTTCTTATTTAAGCTAATTTATTGCTTTTCACAGGTTCAATTAGCTCTTCCCCTTGTAACTCCCCCTCAGTTCTAGCTATAATCAGCGTACAAACTGCATCTCCTGTTATATTCATAACAGTTCTAAACATATCTACAAATCTATCTATCCCCATTACAAGTGCCATACCCTCTAAAGGTAATCCAACCTGCT
>JBOFLW010000071.1:0-1243 GCA_051658065.1 Cetobacterium sp. | reverse complement strand
CACTGTCTCCAACCATTTTGAAAAATATTTCCCGCGTGTACTTGAAGATGCCTAACAAAATTGCGTGCAATTTATCCGAGGGAGTTGCGCCATGGATACCTCTTTTGTTGCCAAATCTTATCTTGTACCAGGCATTTTTAAGGTAATGCTGAGACATTTCTCGCAGTCGATCAAAATCTTGACGTTTGATCAATTTTTCTATCTCTGCCTGAGTTTTATACTTGTAATTGGCAGTGTATCTGTCGGCTTCGTCAGTAGGAACATGGCAATATCTGCACAAATGTTTGACGTTTTTAGTTCTTGATTTATACTTGCCACACAGCATATCTCCTTCTTCGGTATCACACTTTACCATGGGAGTAAAAAAAATAAAATGAATGTTGTGATACATTTTCCCCGCGTATTTTAACGTAAAAAGCATGCCTGTTGCTTGTGCTTTTACAAAGCTCTCCAAAATAACCGACAAAATAGCATGAAAATCTTGAGCTTTTATGTCGGTAAAAACGACGGAATCTTCATCAGCGTCTGTGTCCTCTGCATCAACATTATCGCCTTCTCCCACTTGAATATTAACATCTTGTGACTCCAAATGATTTGCCTCTTTTAAAAGTTTCTTACCCCTACTGTCCGACATTTTCACCAAGGGAATATATCCCAAGTTTGCCCAGCAATAGGGTAGAGTTCTTGCCTCACGGGTAAAACAAGTTAGCGACATCTTCAATATTGTCACAGGTAGGTCAGCAAACTGTCCAGTGGCTGCACCATCAATATAAAATATAACACCCAGTAGTTGTTGATTTGGAACATCACAATCTATCAGCTGGTGGTAGGCATCTGAGAAAGCTTTCCCTGTGTTAATGTCACCAAAATAGTCCAGGTCTTCTGGAGGTGCAGCCATAGGATTGTTGTCAAACCAGCAAAAATGATCATCCTTGATTCGTGGATCAGTTAGCAACTGTTGTAGGCAATCTCTAAATTGATGGACAGGAATTTTTATGACCTCCTTGGAGCTAGGCAGTGTAATAGTTCTTTCGGTGGGTGCCATCTCGGCCATGCCATACCTTTGTGTCAACCTTTTCATTAACTTTTCTCTACCCACATATTTATCACCCGCATCTCGTGCACTTTGATCCCAACCAATAATACCATTTTCTTTTAGATGCCATTCAAAAACCTCATGGTAGGCATTCAATTGTGTTTTGCATCTTCGTAGAACATCCAATAGCCGTACACCTGTCTTCTC
>JBOFLW010000070.1:0-1614 GCA_051658065.1 Cetobacterium sp. | reverse complement strand
GTATCATAGATATAGTTCCATCTTGATATCAAGTTTAACCTATCATTAAATACTGGTCTATAACCAAATCCTAATCCTAGCTCATAGAACTTGTCATCTCCATCAAAAGTTCTAGCTAAATACTCATTATCATCTCTTTTAAGTGTGAAACTGTCTCCATCTATTGAAACATAGTTAACCTCTCCAAATAGAGTGTATTCAGGTGTAGGTTTCCATTTTGCATTGTTAATGAATCCCCAACTAGAAGATGATCTAGCTCCTGAATCTCTACCATACTCAAGTCTATGCTTTGAATATAGCTCATCAGTTTCATATCTTAAACTTGTACTTACATTGTTTCTAGTTACTTTACCATCTTCAATATCAACGTCTCCTCTTTCATACATAAATCCTAAGAAAAGGTTCTCTTCATATTCATAGTCAACTCCGTAACCTTGTAACAATCCTTTCTCAGAGTAGTTTTTCATTATACTGTTCTCTTGGAAAAGTGTTACTCTATCACTGTAAAGGAATCTTTGACCAATAGTTAAATCTCTAGAAGCATCATCTTCATTTTCAAATGTATATCCTGCATAAATCTCATAATCAGGACTATACTTATATCCCACTGTTACCTCTGCTGCTTCACCTCTATTTCCAGAACTAACAGCTCCACCAATCTCTAATTTTTCTGTAGGAGTATATTTACCTCCAACAGTCACAAGATTGTTAGCACCATATCCTTTATCTCTCCAAACAGAAGATTGTAGCTTTAAATATCCATCTAACTGCTCGTTAAACTTATATCCAACTCTTGTTCCTAGCAACACAGCTTCTCCAGAATCTAAATCTTCACTGTTTAGTGTTACTAAACCTGATTCAGTTTCTTTCTCTTCAACATATTCTGCTTCAAATCCAATATCCAATTTTTCTGTAATTTCACGATTAACTCCTAAAGCTACAGATGTTTGCTCTTGAGTTCCATCTTTCTTTCCAAAATCATCAAAGTCGCTCTCTTTATATTTTGTAGCCTCTCCAAATACTAAAGTCTTATCATCAATCTTATGCTCTGCTCTAACTCCAATCTCCTCTTTTTCTAGTCCACTTGCCTCTGAAGCTGTAGAGAAGTTTTTATCTTTTTTAGAGTACCAGAAAAGCAGATTGTCATCTAAATTGAATTTTTCACTATAATCACTTGGTGCTAAACTACCTTCAATATAATATGCTGTACCTTTACCGTTACTCGTAATAATTGGCTGTTGAATAAAGTCATAACCACCATTATACGAGAACCAGTTTGAGTTTTTAGTTAACTGATTACCCTCTGTTTCAGAGTATTCTCCTTTAATATATGTTCCATTTGATTTTTTCAATGTTAAATCAGCACTTTTCAACTCATAGTCTGTTAGAGAACCTTTTCTATTCTCTTTTACATATGTTCCTCCAACTCCTACATTATCAGTTATCCAAGTTTTTCCTCTTCCACCTGCTGTTAGATTAGAGATATTATCTGCTGAAGAATAGAACTCATAGTCAGCTAATAAATATACATTTTTTTCTCCAGCTGGTGAATTCTTAACTATATCTGTTAATTTTTCTGTAAAGTAACTTTGACTTAAAGGGTCAGAAAGTATT
>JBOFLW010000069.1:0-1260 GCA_051658065.1 Cetobacterium sp. | reverse complement strand
CGAAATATGGTTTTTTATTGAATTTATTGGTTATATATTGAATTACATGTGTACCAAGGTAATGAATTGACCGTTGAGCTTGTTTTAAGCATTTACGTGTCCGTTGGAGGGCTCATAACCCAAAAATGATCAGAATTTTCGTGAGATTCAACCATGTGTCAGAATATGCTTACATCAGCCCAAAGATACCCCTTTTTGATTGGTCGAAGTCCAATTCAAAGATACTCTTGTGTACGGCTTGGTAATAAGCCTACAGAGGTGCAAAATGAGAAGCTACATGTGTATCCCTTTCGCGTTCGAAAATCTGCATCAGAAAAATCACTTTTTGGCTCACTTCTCAGAGATAACTAGCTTTAACAACAGAAATAATGAATGTATGTCTCCTGGTAACTTTTCTACATTGATTCTACTGGAAACCAGGTATTGAGACTCCACTACAAGCTTCTTAAGTGTTCCTACCAACATTATCTCTGAGAAGACCTCTACCGTCAAGTCAAGATTCAAGGAAGACTGTGTCGTGGCTGAGTTCTGCTGCTGAGATTCTTCCGAAAACCTATCTTTTGGTCCACTGGTGTCGCCGTGGAGGTGCTTGACGGATCGCCGACGTTTTGATTGCCGGGTTGAGATTTGATTTGTCTCCAAGGTCGTCGGTTAACTGCATCGCGCGTCGGAAGGCGGTGAAACCTATACTATTTGAGTACACAACCAGCGGAAGCGCTGCGTAATTAATTGAAAACCTAAAAGACCCGATTACCTAACTTGTCAAGCTCGATTTGCTGATCGTACAGAGGTATCATGAAGGGGTCGACGGAAAAGAAGAAGGGCAATCCCAAGGGAGATAAGAAGCAACGTGATTCCAAGTTTGGTTCCAAAAGTTTCAAGCCCAAAAAGAAAGAGTTGAAGTTCATGCCGCTTGATATGAAGAGTCAGGTGGCGCAAGCATCTTATAATACTGTTAAAGAGGCATTGATTACCGAAGTTGCCGCTACTTTTGATAAAGGACGCCAGGATGTGATGGTTAGTCTGGAGGAAGAGGCCAAAGTGGTTCCAGTGGTTCCGACACTGGGTGTCTCGAACAAAACAGGTGATGAACAGAAAAGAGAAGATAACGAGTTTGCGTATATATATCGTGATAAGATTAAAAGATACAATGACCGGGTTGACATTCTCGATGACGGATTGGTTAAGGCTTATGGCTTGATTTGGTCTAAGTACATGTCGACATCGATGGTGAACCGCATTGAGCAACACCCGGACTAC